>NZ_JAHBDB010000038.1:0-49901 GCF_019956105.1 Pseudomonas sp. BF-RE-25 | reverse complement strand
GTGTCAGCCACATTGGGTTGGCTGACACTCCATCGCGAGCAGGCTCGCTCCTACAGGGATTCGGGTGATTTCCGCTCAGCGACTCAAGCGATCGGGATCAGCGGATCTGCTGCGGCCCATGCGGTTGCACGATCAGCTGCCGGCGGGTAGATCCACACGGTGTTGATCTGCGTTTTCAGGTTCTTGCCTTCCTGTTTCACCAGTTTGACCTGACGGTCCCAGCCCTCGGTGTACACCGCGCCCCAGGCACCCAGGTCCAGGCAGGTGACGTATTTGGGTTGGCTGTACGGCGTCGGGTCCACGCCCAGGATCTGCGCGGCAACGTTATTGCCGGCGTGACGCCCCAATACGATGGCGTGTTGGCAGGTCATCAAGGCGTAGTTGCCAATGTCGTCGGACGCGGCATAAGCCACATCGCCGGTGGCAAAGATATCGTCCTGACCGATGACTTTCAGGTGGCTGTCCACGTGCAGGCGGCCCAGGTGATCGCGTTCGGCAGGGATCTGCTCGGTCAGCGAACTGGCGCGCACGCCGGTGGTCCAGACCACGGTTTTGGCCTCGATACGCTGGCCGTCGCTCAAAGTGACACCGTTGGCATCGACGGAAAGGACCGAAGCCTTCAAGTGCCATTTCACACCGGTTTCAATACTGGCCTCTTCGATCGACTTGGCGATTTCAGCCCCCATCGACCCGCCAATTCTCTCGCCACGATCGACAATGATCACCTCGACGTCGGCCTGATCGCCCAAAATGGCACGCAGACGTGCGGTCATTTCGGTCGCCGTTTCAATCCCGGTGAAGCCGCCGCCGGCCACCACCACGGTGTTGCGGGCTTTGCTTTCCGGCAGGCTGGCCAGGGATTTCAGATGGTTTTCCAGGCGCACGGCCTCTTCGATCTGGTCGACATCGAACGCGTGTTCAGCCACGCCGGCGGTCGTCGGAATCGCCAGACGGCTGCCGGTGGCCAGAACGAGTTTGTCGTAGCTGCACAACTGTTTCGCACCCGAGGCGTCGACATAACCCACGCGTTTTTGCTCGACGTCGATGGTTTGCGCAGCGCCCTTGATGAACTTCACGCCCACCGCATCGAACAGCTCGCCAATCGGCGCGGCCAGTTGGTGCGCGTTCGGTTCATAGAAACGCGGACGCACGCGCAGCTCGGCCTGCGGGGCCAGGACGGTGACTTCTACGTCGTTGTGACCATGAATGTCGAACAGGCGTGTGGCGCTCAAAGCCGTCCACATGCCACCGAAACCTGCGCCGATTACCAGAATGTGCTGTTTCATCTTTAACTCCGTGAGAAGGCCGATCAATGAATTCGTAGAGGTCGTGTGCTTGCCAGTGCCGACCGAACAACTACGACTGTATTGATCCTAGTTAATTAACGCAATCGGTTTTTTCTGATGGTTGCCATCGAAAGGTTCGATGGCTCGACCGAGAGAGCCTTTACCCACGCACAAGGGGTAATGCGCAGAGAGATGCGCCGACGGGATTCGTTGCCTGCCTAACCTTCAGCTGCTAACATTTGCGACAAGATTAGTCGGAGATCCAAATGTCTCTTTACAGCGCTGGCGTTGAGTACGGCATTCATTGCCTGATTTTCCTGGTGGGCAATTGCGGCGACACCCGTGAGGCGAGCGTGCGTGACCTCGCAGAGCTGCAAGGCGTGCCACTGGACTATCTGGCGAAAATTTTCACCAAACTGGCCAAGGCAAAACTGGTGGTCGCCACTGAAGGCGTGCGCGGCGGGTTCAAGCTGGCCCGGCCCTCCGACGAAATCAGCGTGCTCGATATCGTCAATGCCATCGACGGCCAAAAGCTGATTTTCGATTGCCGGGAAATTCGCGGGCGTTGCGCCCTGTTCGAAGGTTCCGCCCCGGATTGGGCGGTGTCAGGCCATTGCTCGGTCCATGCGGTCATGATGACGGCGCAGAAACGCATGGAAGACGCCCTCGCCCAGCAGACCATCCTGGATCTCGCCAGGAAAGTCGGACGAAAGGCGCCCTCGGAGTTCAGTGCTCAGGTTGATAACTGGATGAGTGATCGCCGGGACAAGAAAAGCGCTGCCCCGGCCGCTGACGAGCAGACCATTGCGGTTACCAACATTTGACGCCTTCGCCGGCAAGCCGGCTCCTACAAAGGCACCGTAATCCCCTGTAGGAGCCGGCTTGCCGGCGAAGGCGATCCATCAAACGCCGCTATAAACAGTCCCGAACCGACTGACGCAGTGCGCCTGACTTGGCCCATGGCGGCCCTTGATACAGCGAAACCCGGCTGCCCTCTTTCGATTTCACGACATCCAGAATTTCGTCGGCCGTGATGATGCTCGGCGCCTTGATCCGGTAGCCATTGGAAATCGGCGTTTGAGTCGTATTGGAAATCTCTTTCTGCCACGCCGGCAATACGCAGGCGGCATACTCCTTCGGCGCTTTCTCACTGTACTTGCTGAAATTCGGCTCACCCGGCACCAGTGACGCAGGCAAGGAGCACCCCGCCAGTAACGCCACCACGACTCCCGCAATCAACGTCCGCATGACGCCCCTCTATTCAAAAAAAAAGGAAATGTAGCGCGTCGTCTTGCAGACATCCATTCAATGAGCCTTTCTCAATGTTTGTCGATGTTCTGGCCGGGATGCGCAGCGGGCCGCTCGTTCAGGAAAGTCATCCATCGTTCATACGCTTCGTGCTGCCATTGAGTGACCCGCTCCCATTCCGGACCGCTGAGTTGATGAGCGGAAATCAGCTTCATCATCTCCGTGGTCGCCGCGTCCAGATCGACCATCAGCTCATGCGCGTGAACCCTGAAGTCATCGGTCGTCGTCATTTGAAATTGC
This sequence comes from Pseudomonas sp. BF-RE-25, assembly GCF_019956105.1. Taxonomy (NCBI): domain Bacteria; kingdom Pseudomonadati; phylum Pseudomonadota; class Gammaproteobacteria; order Pseudomonadales; family Pseudomonadaceae; genus Pseudomonas; species Pseudomonas sp. BF-RE-25. Next base: position 47,067 of record NZ_JAHBDB010000038.1, on the reverse strand, counting down.
CTCGCCCCGGCGGAAATTCGCCACTTCAATACGACAGCAAATCTTTTCGTTCGCGTGCATCTTCCCGACCAAAGGCAGCATTGGCAGTTCGGACGAACAAAACGCCCTGTCCAGGGAAATGGGACTAAAATTTCGTAGCAGAGGTTTTCTGGAGATCGTCATGTGGCTCAACGAATCTGAAAACGAACTTCGACGTGACCTGCAAAGCGTTGCGTCGGACCTGAGGTGGTCGGCTGTAGAGCTTTTGCGCCTGGCAGACCAGTTAAAGCTGTCTGGCAATGATGTCGATGCGCAGGCGGTGCTGAGGCTGTGCGACCTGTTTCAGGGCGACGAACAGCGATTGGCAGGCTATGCCGAAGAAGTGAAAGCCAAGGCCATCAGTCGCAACAAAGCTCACTGAACAGGAGCGCGGCCATGAACAAGCCTTTATTCGCGCTGGTTGTCGTACTGGCAGCGCTGGCAGGCTGCAGCACTGAATCACGCCTCTATGGCGACCTCCCGTTGGTCGCCAACGTCGAGACCGGAATGAGCAAGGATCAGGTCGAGCAAATCGGCGGCCCGCCTCACACCATCACCGACCGCACGGCTGTGCCTGGTACTTGCTATGACTACAAGCTGACGAAAGCCGGCCATCAACAGGCGTACAACGTCAGTTTCGATGACCGGGGCAAGGTCGACCACACCAGCTTCATCACCTGTGCGGAATGGAGCCGCCTGCAAACAAAAGCCAGGGAGTCTTCCCATAGCGCTGGCGGGGGCGGCGGCGGTTACTGAGACGAAATGAAAAGCCCCGGAAAAAACCGGGGCTAGAAGCGTTTTACTTAACCGTCGTCTGGTTGCTTGCCGGCCTTTTGGCCCGGGATTTGTAACCGGGAAGTGCCGCGGCAAAGGCCAGTGCCTCTTCCCGGCTGGCAAAAGCGCCCAGTTGGTCACCTTGAGTGCACACCCGCCATGGGCCATTGCTCACGCTAAGTACGTCATAACCGTTCATGTGCATCTTATTCAGCATCGGAACGCTCATAAGTCACCTCCATTTTCGGTACTGAAGTCCAGGATTGACCTGCCTACCTTACACCCACCCTTCGCCGGGGTGCCGACCAGACGTCGCGACAGGATTCCGCCATTCGGTTGCACTTTCAGCCCCTGAGACACCTCCAATCAACGAAGAGCCCCGTGCAGCCTTGAGCGGCCTGAATATTGCATTTTTATTTCTATTTTGTGACAACGATCAATCAGGTAACACATGAAAGTACGCGCAACCGTCATTTGTGAGCAGGACCGGCACGTTCTCCTGGTGCGCAAGCCAAGGTGTCGCTGGACGTTGCCCGGCGGAAAGGTCGAGCCCGGAGAAACCGCGGCAGGCGCCGCCATGCGTGAGCTTCAGGAGGAGACCGGGCTTGGGGTCGACGACATGCTGTACCTGATGCAACTGGAAACGGGCGGCACCCGACACCACGTTTACGAGGCGTCGGTGCTCAACTCGTCAGAGGCCCGGCCGCAAAACGAAATTTTCGACTGCCTGTGGTATCCGCTGGACGCCGTGCAGAACCTGAACACCAGCGACGCCACGCTGCGAATCGTCAGAGCGTTTCAGCGTCGCCTGTAAGGTGGATCAGGCCTTGGCCACTGCCGTTGCCGCCTTGTCGATAAACGCCGCCACTTCGACCGGCATCGAGGCAAGGGACGCGTGACTGGCGTGCAACGTCAGGACCTCTTTGGCGTTCAACCGCCCCGCCATCCACTGCTGGTTTTGCGGCGCGATCATCCGGTCGTCGGTCGACACCTGATACCACGACGGCTTGTTCTTCCACGCCACCGTAGTGATCGCATCGCCAAACGTGCCGGCCAAGGGGGCTTTTTGGGTGATGCCCATGACCAATCCTTCGGTTGCGGGCAGGTCCTGGCAGAAGCTTTCGTGGTAAAGCTCCGGTCTGACCCACAAATAACCATCACTGTCGGGGGCCAGGTTCGCTGCGGCAGCGGGCGGATGCCGTTGAGTGATGGCGCCGGGACTTTCACCTGCGTCCGGTGCGAACGCGGCGATGTACACCAGACCCACGACATTCGCTTGATTGCCGGCCTCGGTGATGACCGCACCGCCATAGGAATGCCCCACCAACAACACCGGCCCCGCCTCTTGCGCGACCATTTTGCGCGTGCGCTCGGCATCATCGGCCAACGACGTGAGCGGCATCTCGACCGCGCGGATGCGGGTGTAGCCCTTGCTCAACAGTTCGGCGATAACCTTGTTCCAGTGGGCGGCACCGCCCCAAAAACCATGGACCAGCACGATCGTGGGTTTCTCACTCATCACGTTGACTCCGTTTGATGGGGTTGTTGGCGAACACTGTCAGCCCTGGTCGCCACCACCCACCGGCATGATCATGCCGGTGATGTAGGACGCTTCGTCGCTGGCCAGAAACAGAATAGCGCCTGCCTGCTCATCCAGCGTGCCATAGCGTTTCATCAAACTGCTGTCGAGCGTCTGGTCGACGATCTGCTGGTACCACACTTTTTCTTCAGCGCTCTGTTCGGCGCTGTTGCGCGGAATCACTCGCGGCGGCGCTTCGGTGCCTCCGGGTGCCGTGGCATTGACCCGCACGCCACGACCGGCGGTTTCGAACGCCAGGCACGCGGTCAGCGCATTCACCCCGCCCTTCGCCGCACCGTACGGCACACGGTTGATGCTGCGCGTGGCGATGGACGAGACGTTGACGATGGCGCCGCTGCCCTGCTCCAGCATGAACGGCAGCGCCGCATGGCAGCACCATAACGTCGGGAACAGAGAACGGCGGACTTCGGCCTCGATCTGCTCGGCTTCGTAGTGTTCGAACGGTTTGGCCCAGATCGTCCCGCCGACATTGTTGATGAGGATGTCGAGACGACCGAAGCGCTCGACGGCGGTTTGCATCACGCGGTTGCATTCGCCGTATTGCTCAAGATCGGCGGTCAGCGCGAGCACCTGGCTGTCCTTCCCCAATTGCTGCTGCACTTCAAACACCAGCTCGGAGCGGTCGACCAGAATCAACCGCGCCCCCTCCGCCGCCATGCGTTCGGCGACACGCCGACCGATGCCTTGGGCGGCACCGGTGATCAACGCGACTTTTTCGTGAAATCTGTTCATGTGTACCTCGTTGAAAATCGTTGCCGCACCATCGCACTATGTAGGAGCTGGCTTGCTAGCGATGGTCGTCAACGATTACGCGTTTCTGCAGAATGAACACGGTGCCATTGAGTCCATCGCGAGCAGGCTCGCTCCCACATTGGTTTTGTGTCGCGACTTATGCCGCGCTGGCAGCGAATTTTTCGTAGTAGAAATTCACCGGCGCAATGCCTTGTTCGCGAATGTACTGGCTGACCGCCTCGACCATCGGCGGCGGGCCGCACAGGTAGACATCGACGTCGCCCTCGTTCAAGTGTTTGGGCTCGATGTGCTGGGTCACGTAGCCCTTGAGCGGGTGCTGGCTGTCGGGGCTGGCCACGCAGGCGCTAAAGCTGAAATTCGGGATTCGCGCGGCGAAGGCTTCCAGCCGATCCATTTCCACCAGGTCGAAATCGTTGGTCACGCCGTAGATCAGATGCAGCGGATGTTCACTGCCCTGCTCGGCGATTTTTTCCAGCATCGCGGTGAATGGCGCAAGCCCCGTACCACCGGCCAGCAGCAACAACGGCCGACGGATGTCGCGCAGATAAAAACTGCCCAGCGGCCCGGCCAGGCTCATGCTGTCGCCGGCCTTGGCCATGCCGGTGAGGAAGCTGCTCATCAAACCGCCAGGCACATTGCGAATCAGGAAACTGACCTCGCCGTCACGCTGCAACGAGCTGAACGAATAAGCGCGGGTCTGCTCGCTGCCGGGAACCCCGAGGTTCACGTACTGCCCCGGCAGGAACGCCAGTTTGCTCAGCGCATCGCCCTTGATCGACAGCGCGATGGTGCTGTCGGACAACTGGCGCACGGCGCTGATGGTCGCTTCAAAACTGGCCTGCTGGGTGCGGCAGACTTCCGAGGAGGCCGGCACCCGAACCACGCAATCGCTCTGGGCGCGCATCTGGCAGGTCAGGACAAAACCCTGTTCGGCTTCCTCCGCCGTGAGCGCGTCTTCGATGTATTCCTCGCCCAGGTCGTAACGGCCGGCTTCGGCGAAACATTTGCACGTGCCACAGGCGCCGTCGCGGCAATCCAGCGGAATGTTGATGCCTTGGCGGTACGCGGCGTCGGCCACGGTTTCACCGGCGTTGGCGTCGATGAAACGGGTGACGCCGTCTTCAAAATTAAATGCGATGGAATGAGTCATGACGGCCGCCTCACAGGTGGTAAACATCGATGACCTGGCGAACGTAGTCGTTCTTCAGGATCACTTTCTTGGCCTTGATCAGCGGGTTTTCACCGCGCATATCGAGGGTGTAGAAACTGCTGCCGAAATAGCTGTCGACGGTCTTGTAGCGAAAGCTCAAGGTGTGCCAGTTGAAGCGCACCTTGCACAGGCCGTCCGCCTGTTCCAGCAGCTCGATGTTGCTGATGTTGTGCGAGGTGCGGGTGTCTGGCACGGTGGCGCTGGAACGCTCGGTCTTGATGCGGAAGATGCGGTCTTCCAGCCCCGTACGGTTGCCGTACCAGATCAGCGAGATTTCCCGCTGCGGGTCTTCAGTCAGTTCGTCGTTGTCGTCCCAGGACGGCATCCAGAACGTCGCATCCGTGGCGTACAACTCCAGCCATTCGTCCCATTGCCGGTCATCGAGGTAGCGCGCTTCGCGGTAGAGGAAGTCGCGCACGGTTTCATAGGTGATGGTCATTGCACGGTCTCCACGGCAATCAGCTTCGATTGCTCGGTAGCCAGAGCCTTGAGCATGGTTTGCTGCCAATACTTGTGTTGCAACACGAACAGGCCTTCGTCCTCGGTGCGCACACCGCTGAGCAACGGATGCAGGTCAATTTCCTTCGCCGCCTCATCGGCGCCTTCGACCCAGTGCTCGGCGCCACGGGACATGTCGTTCCAGGCGGTCACGCTGCCCTGGTAACCGGTCTGGCAGGAGCGGAACTCTTCCAGATCGTCCGGGGTGGCCATGCCGCTGACGTTGAAGAAATCCTCGTACTGACGAATCCGGCTCGAACGGGCGTGATCGCTTTCGCCTTTGGGGGCGATGCAGTAAATGGTGATTTCCGTGCGGTTGACCGAGATCGGCCGGGCGATGCGGATCTGCGAGCTGAACTGATCCATCAGGTACACGTTCGGGTACAGGCACAGGTTGCGCGAGTTTTCGATCATCCAGTCGGCGCGGGCCTTGCCGAAGTCCTTGGCCAGCTCATCGCGACGTTCGTACAGCGGACGATCCTCAGGGTTGGCCCAACGGGTCCAGAGCAGCATGTGGCCTTTGTCGAACGAGTAGAAACCACCGCCCTGCTTGGCCCAGCTACCGGCGCTCATGGTCGGGTTGGTGTCGCCGGCCTCGCGCTGTTTGCGCTGGTTCTGGGTGGCGGCGTAGTTCCAGTGCACCGAGCTGACGTGGTAACCGTCGGCGCCGTTTTCGGCGGTGAGTTTCCAGTTGCCTTCGTAGATGTAGCTGGACGAACCGCGCAGCACTTCCAGGCCGTCGGCGGACTGGTCGACGATCATGTCGATGATCTTCGCCGACTCGCCCAAATGCTCAACCAGCGGCACCACGTCAGCCTTGAGGCTGCCGAACAGGAAGCCGCGATAGGATTCGAAACGGGCGACTTTGGTCAGGTCGTGGGAGCCTTCGCAGTTGAAGCTCGCCGGGTAGCCGGCCGCTGCCGGGTCTTTGACCTTCAGCAGTTTGCCGGAGTTGCTGAAGGTCCAGCCATGGAACGGGCAGGTGTACGAGCTTTTGTTGCCGGACTTGTGTCGGCAAAGCATCGCGCCACGGTGACTGCAGGCGTTGATAAAGGCGTTCAGCTCACCGTCCTTGTTGCGCGCGATGAAGATCGACTGACGCCCCATGGTGGTGGTGTAGAAATCGTTTTTGTTGGGGATCTGGCTTTCGTGCGCCAGGTACAGCCAGTTGCCTTCGAAGATGTGTTCCATCTCAAGGTCGAACAGCCGCGGGTCAGTGAACATCTCGCGCTTGCAGCGGTAGATGCCTTGTTCTGGATCGTCCTCGAGCAAGGATTGAAGATATTCGGGTCGCAGGGTCATGGCCGCCGCCTCCATTGTTATTGTTCAGGCAAGGCTCATGCTAGGACGGGGCAATAGGGTGGACTATCCGCTGGGTGCAGACCTTTATCCGTTTAGTGCAAAGACCGATGTAGGAGCCGGCTTGCCGGCGATCGACGCAACGCGTTGTGCCAGACACACCACCATTCTGTAGGAGCCGGCTTGCTGGCGATTCAGGCGATGCGGCGTGTCAGATAGACCGCGTCGCTTGAATCGCCAGCAAGCCGGCTCCTACAGTTCGTGGTGTACCTGCGATCACTCGCGGCGTTTGAGGGTGTCCGACGGTAACTCGCCGAACTGTTTGCGGTAGTTGTCGGAGAACCGGCCCAAATGCAGAAACCCATAATCCATCGCCACTTCCGTAACGTTACGCACATTACAGGTCGGATCGCTCAGGCAAGCATTGATACGCTCCAGACGTTTCTGCCGGATGTAGTTTTTCGGCGTGGTGCCGGCGTTGCGTTCGAACAAGCCATACAGTGAACGCAGGCTCATCCGTGCCTGACGCGCCAGCTCTTCGCTGTCGATGTCCTGCTTGAGGTGGCGTGCGATGTAGTCGGCAATCACCTCGAATGTGGCCGTCTGTGAGCCGAGGTTGATGCGGCTGACGTTGGTCTGCATCAGGCTGAGCATCTTGCTGACGATAATCTGTGCGTAATGCTCCTGCACCCTGGGAATCTGCTCGGTGGCCTCGGCCTCCTGGCAAATCATTGCCAGCAGTCCGACAAACCCTTCCAGTTCATTGAGCTGGTAACGGTTCTCCAGAAACCGCACGCCCTGCCCCGGATAGCGCCAGCGCTGCTCGTCACACACAGACTCAAGCAACGTCGTGGGAACTTTGAGGATGAATTTTTCGCAATCGTCAGAGTACGTCAGGTCCACCGGATCATCGGGATTGATCAGCAGCAACTCGCCAGGCGCGAAGTAATGTTCCTGACCGTGCCCGCGCCACAGGCAGTTGCCGCGCAGCAACACTTGCAGGTGGTAGATGCTTTCCAGTGCGCCCGAGGTGACCCGCACGCTGCCGCCATAGCTGATGCGGCACAGGTCGAGGCTGGCAAACTTGCGATGATTGAGACTGGCCAGGGGTTGCCCGGCGCGCGGCATCAGGATGCAATGATTACCGACATGCTGATTGACGTAGCCCGACACCGCGTACGGGTCGGCATGGTCGAATACGGAGCTGCGCTGACTCAACAGTTGCGCTTGCATCATCGGGTCACTCTCGTTGTTTTTATGGGGTGCATCGGGTCATTCTAAGGCAGTGCTTGCAGCGGTGTGTCAGTTGATCGACATGTGGAATGTCCGGACCCCTTCGCGAGCAAGCCCGCCCCCACATGTTGACCGTAGTCCCACTGAAGAAACACAGTCGAATGTGGGAGCGAGCCTGCTCGCGAAGGGGCCATCAGCTTCAACATCAATGTTGACTGACACTCCGCTTTCGCGAGCAGGCTCGCTCCCACAATGGTCCCACCGTTATAGAGATCAATCCTCCAGAGCGCGAACCCGCTCGTGGCGCTGCTGCTCTTGCGGCTGGGCGGACGACTGCAAGGTGAAATCGAATTCGATCTCGGCAAAACGACCGCTGACGCCATGCGCCGCTGCGCGTTGCTGATCATCGCTGAAGGTGATTTTCGCGATGAGCTCGTCACGGGTGGCGTAGGCGAAATCGTCGTGCAGGTATTGATCGCCGTCGAGGTTGATCTGGGTGGTCAGGTGACGATGATCCGCCGCCGAGATGAAGAAGTGCACGTGCGCCGGACGCTGGCCGTGACGGCCCAGTTGATCGAGCAGTTGCTGGGTCGGACCATCAGGCGGGCAGCCGTAACCCGACGGCACGATGCTGCGGAAGCGGTAGCGACCTTCGGCGTCGGTGACGATGCGGCGACGCAGGTTGAATTCAGATTGCGTGGTATCGAAGTACGAATAAGTGCCGCCGGTATTGGCGTGCCAGACATCCACAATCGCACCGGCCAACGGTTCGCCGGCGGTGTTGAACACACGGCCCTGCATGAACAGCGTCACACCCGGATCGACGCCATCATCCAGACGCGCTTCACCTTGGGACAACGGTGCACCGGCCACGTACAGCGGGCCTTCGATGGTGCGCGGCGTACCGCCAGCCTTGCCGGCCTGTTCGTCTTCGGCGTCCATCAGCAGGTCGAGGTAGTGTTCCAGGCCCAACCCGGCCACCACCAGTCCAGCCTCCTGGCGCGCACCCAGCACGTTGAGGTAGTTGACGGCTTTCCAGAACTCTTCCGGGGTCACGGCGAGGTCTTCGATGATGTTCACCGAATCACGCAGGATGCGGTAGATCAGCGCTTTGGTGCGCGGATTGCCGGCATCGTTGTGCAGGCCGCTGGCCTCTTCGAGAAACTTCTGGGCTTTGGCAGTGTGGGAAATTTTTACGTTCATTTTATCGGTTCCTCATCTTGTAATTATTAGCGTGGCGAACTGAACAGGCCAGGTTCAGCGGTCATCCTCGCGGATGGAAGAAGGATGCCGGCACATCGCGGTGACTTCGATCGCCATGTACGGGTACAGCGGCAATTGCATGAGCAAGTCGTGCAGCTCTTGAACGCTGTCGACATCGAACACGCTGTAATTGGCATAGAGCCCGGCAATGCGCCACAGGTGACGCCACTTGCCTTGATCCTGCAGCCGCTGGGCCAGGGCTTTTTCGTCAGCCTTGAGCTGCGCGGCGCGTTCGGGGTTCATGTCGACCGGCAAATTCACGGTCATCTTTACGTGGAACAGCATAATGCTCTCCTCAGGCTTGATGAATGGCAGTGGATGTCTTGTCTCGACGGAAAAACGCCAGGCGCTCTTCATCGAGGTTCAGGCCCAATCCCGGGGTTTTCGGCACGTGCAGCTCGAAATCGCGATAGACCAGCGGCTCGCTGAGAATGTCTTCGGTCAACAGCAGCGGGCCGAACAGCTCGGTGTCCCACGCCAGTTTGTTCAGCGTGACGAAGGCATGGGCCGAAGCCATGGTGCCCAGACCACCTTCAAGCATGGTGCCGCCGTACAGGCCGATGCCCGCCGCTTCGGCAATCGCGGCGGTCCGCAGCACCGCGCGTGGGCCGCCGTTCTTGGCGATCTTCAGGGCGAACACCGAAGCCGCACCTTCACGGGCCAGGTTGAACGCATCTTCCACGCACTCGATGGATTCATCGGCCATGATCGGCGCCGGGCTGATGGCGTTCAGGCGCGCCATGCCCGAGCGGTTATTGCGCGAGATCGGTTGCTCGATCAGGTCGATGCCGTTGCTGCCGAGAATCCGGCAGGCGCGTAATGCGACGGCTTCATCCCAGGCCTGATTGACGTCGACCCGCACGCTGGCGCGATCGCCGAGGGCTTTCTTGATCGCGATGACGTGGGCCAGATCGCGATTGACTTCGCCGGCACCGATTTTCAGTTTGAAGATGCGATGGCGGCGCAGGTCGAGCATTTTTTCCGCTTCGGCGATGTCCTTGTCGGTATCGCCGCTGGCCAGGGTCCAGGCCACTGGCAGCGCATCCCGAACGCGGCCGCCCAGCAGTTCGCTGACCGGCAGGCCGAGGCGCTTGCCCTGGGCATCGAGCAACGCGGTTTCGATACCTGACTTGGCGAAGGTGTTGCCACGGATGCTGCGCTCCAGGCGCAACATCGCAGCGTTGACGTTGGCGCTGTCCTGACCCAGCAGCAGCGGCGCGAAGTGCCGGTCGATGTTGGTCTTGATGCTGTCCGGGCTTTCATTGCCATACGCCAGGCCACCGATGGTGGTGGATTCGCCAATACCTTCAATGCCATCGGCGCAGCGCACGCGAATGATCACCAGCGTCTGGTTCTGCATGGTGTGCATCGCCAGCTTGTGCGGGCGGATGGTCGGCAGATCGACGATGATCGTCTCGATCAATTCAATGGCAGTTGCAAGCATGTCGATACCCGTCAGGTTCTTAAAGTTCTGGAACCGATTCTGGTACGGCTTTTTTCGGGAAGCCAATATAGAATTGGTCTGACTTGATACCTTTAAGGTATGCAAACTGCTTTGCGGAGGCCTCATGGAACTGCGTCACCTGCGGTATTTTCAGGTGTTGGCTCAAACCCTCAACTTCACCCGCGCCGCCGAACTGCTGCACATTGCCCAGCCGCCGCTGAGCCGACAGATTCAGCAACTGGAGGATGAACTCGGGGTGTTGCTGCTGGATCGCGGACGACCGCTGAAGCTGACCGACGCCGGGCGGTTTTTCCATGAGCACAGCACTGCCCTGCTGGAGCAACTGGGCAAGGTCTGCGACAACACACGACGCATCGGCCTGGGGGAAAAAACCTGGCTGGGGATTGGTTTTGCGCCGTCGACACTCTATGGCGTGCTGCCGGAACTGATCCGCCGCTTGCGCAGCGGCGAGCCTCTGGAGCTGGAACTGGGGCTCTCGGAAATGACCACGCTGCAACAGGTGCAGGCGCTCAAGGCCGGTCGGATCGATATCGGTTTCGGCCGCATCCGCATCGACGACCCAGCCATCATCCAGACGGTGTTGACCGAAGACCGGCTGGTCGCCGCCCTGCCCGCCGGTCATCCGCTACTGGCCGGGCCGATCAGCCTGCGCGAACTGGCAAAGGAACCTTTCGTGCTGTACCCCGGCAACCCGCGCCCCAGCTACGCCGACCATGTGATCGGGTTGTTCGAGTCCTATGGCGTCAGCATTCACGTGGCGCAGTGGACCAACGAACTGCAAACCGCCATCGGCCTGGTGGGCGCAGGAATCGGCGTCACCCTGGTGCCGGCCTCGGTGCAATTGCTGCACCGCGACGACATCGGCTTCACGCCGCTGCTGGAAGACAACGCGACCTCGCCGATCATCCTCAGCCGACGCGTGGGCGACGTGTCGCCGGGATTGAATCATTGCTTGCGGATGATTGATGAATTATCGCCGCAACAGCTGAACGCTTTGTAGGAGCCCAGCTTGCTGGCGATGGCGCCCGTGAGATTGCCATCGCCGGCAAGCCGGCTCCTACAGATTGTGGGGGGTGTTCGGGATTGAGGGTTCACGCAAGACCTGTAGGAGCCCGGCTTGCCGGCGATGGCGTCCGTGAGATTGCCATCGCCGGCAAGCCGGCTCCTACAAATTGTGGGGGGTGTTCGGGATTGAGGGTTTACGCAAAACCTGTAGGAGCCCGGCTTGCTGGCGATGGCGTCCGTGAGATCGCCATCGCCAGCAAGCCGGCTCCTACAGATCGTGGGGGTGTTCGGGATTGAGGGTTATTCATCTGCTGGCAAACGTTTTGCGGCGCTCACTTTGATCAACATTCAATGAGCGTCCCCGTCCCAGATCCAGTTCCAGACCCCAGGCAATTTCACCGGTTGCGCACTGTCGCGAACGGTGCGCGCCATGGCCGCCCGTTGCAGTTCGGCCTGATCATCGTAAAACGGCTTCTGCGCCGTTTTCACGCCGGTCGCCTGCGCACTGTCGAGAAGGATTTGCAGGTATTCGCGGGCATGTCGGGCGGTGTAGCGATTGAGGTCGTGGAAGGTCACCACCACCGGGATCACCCCATCCACCGTCGGCAACTCACCCAATGCGATGCGCTCGCGCACCTCCGACATCTGCCGCAACATGCTGGACCGGCGCCGGGGGCTGGCGTTGAAACCCCAGATCTTGCCGTCGTTGGCGCTCAGGTCGGTCAGCAACACGTGCATGCCGTGCTTTTGATAAGCGGCGAAAACCCGTTTGTCGTAGTTCCAGAACGGCGGCCGTACCAGGGTCGGCGGCGTGCCGGTGATGGCGGCGATGTCGGCACTGCCTTTGGTCAATGACTGTTCCAGTTCTTCCGGGCTCAGAGAACGGTGATTGGTGTGCCAGTGGGTGGCCGTATGGAAACCCAGAATCTGCCCGTCCGCATGCTCGCGGCGCATGACCTCGCGGCCGATGTCGCTGTCGCCCGCCCGTGGCGCGCCGGTCTGCACGAAGAACACCGCTTTGAGGTTCGGCTGCACCGGGTTGGTGGCGAGACTGTCGAGGATTGTCATCGTCGGGTTCCAGAAACTCGACGCGCTGGGACCGTCGTCGAACGTCAGCAGAAACCGGATCGGTGCTTGCGCGTGCAGACGCTGTTCGGTTTGCGGCGTCATTTCGATGGGAGCAGCGATGCAACCCGCCAGCCCGACGGCAATGGCGAGTGCGCTGAGAATCTTGAACAGATGTTTCATGTTGTGCCTTGAGCCGGACCGTTAAGCCCGCACAGGTGTGCGGGCGCGGTTTGGATCAGGGTACACAGTGTTTGGTTCCGGTGCTGCCCGGCATTGTCGGTTACTGGGTAAACGCCTGCTCGAACGAGTTGTCGATAATCGGCGCGGTCGCCAGTGCCGTCGGCAGTGCTTTGACCTTGAACAGAAAATCCGCCGTGCTTTGCAGGTCCTTCGCGGCCTGTGCATCCACCGGGCCTACGGTCATGTGAGCCTGGCGCAACCAGTGACGCGAGACGTTCTGGTCAAGATTGGCCTTCTTCGCCCACAGATCGGCATATTCGTCGGTGTGATTGTCGACCCAGGCCCGTGCCTTTTTCAGGCGAACCAGGAAGTCGGCGATGGCTTCGCGCTTACTGTCGATTGACGGTGTCGACGCGGCGATGGCGCTGAGGCCTGGCATGAGGTTCTTGGCGGTGAGAATCGGTCGCGCGCCGGAGAACAGAATCTGTTGGGAAATGTAGGGTTCCCAGACCGGGAAGGCATCAATGCTGCCCTGAGGTAGCGCGGCGGCGGCATCGATCGGCATCAGCTTGATGAAGTCGACGTAGTCCTCCGGCAGGTCAGCTTGTTGCAGGGCACGCAGGGTCAATTGCTGGCTCCAGGCGCCGGGCCAATAGGCGACTTTCTTGCCCTTGAGGTCGGCGATGCTGTTGACCGGCGAATCCTTGGGCACCAGCAAGGCGATGGTGTCCGGGTTCTGCCGCGAGACGCCGATCAGCTTCACCGGCGCCTGCTTTGCAGCGAGGAACAGGAAGCCTGAATCGCCCAGAAAGCCCACGTCCAGCGCCCCGGTGTTCAACGCTTCGGCCAGCGGTGCAGCGGCCTGAAAATGCTTCCAGTCAACGGTGTAAGACGCCCCTTCCAGCACCCCCGAAGCCTCCACCGAAGCGCGCACGTTGTAGTAATTCTGATCACCGACATGCAGGACAACGGGCTCAGCGGCGTAGGCCATTGGCGCAGCAAACAACGCACTGGTCAGCAAACTGCGAACGAATCTGGACAGGTTCATCGGGGGCTCCTTGAGAGTGAATGGCATAGACCATAGCGCTCTTACAGGATGCTTTTTAAATTCGATTTACGCATAAGCTCATGACTGTCAGTCAACACTGTTCGCCCGGCAACAGTGAGCCGACAGACTGTTTTCCCTGCAACACCCTTCTGCTTCATTCCTCGCATCAACGCCTTGAAAACGCCTGATATCCAAGACATGGCACAGAGCCTGCAATATTCCTTTTACGCAGGAAGCATTTATAAAAAATGAATTTTTCGACATAAGAAACCCAACGCCTTGTCCGGAGCCGATCCCATGAAGTCCACCTTCCGCTTTCCCAAAGTCAGGTATCTGCTCAGCGCCTGCGCCCTGGCCTTGAGCCTGCAACCCGCCGCGCAGGCCGCTGAAACACCGCCGGCCGAAGTGCATCTGGATTACGCCTACTACTCGCCAGTGAGCCTGGTGCTTAAACACTTTGGATTTCTGGAAAAAGCCCTGCCGCAGACCAAAGTCAGTTGGGTGCTGAGTCAGGGCAGCAATCGCTCGCTGGAGTACCTCAACAGCGGCGGCGTTGATTTCGCCTCCTCCGCCAGCCTCGCCGCCGTGCTCAGCCGCGCCAATGGCAGCCCGATCAAATCGGTTTACGTCTACAGCCGCGCCGAATGGACCGCATTGGTGGTGCGCAAGGATTCGCCCTACCAGACCGTCGCCGACCTGAAAGGCAAGAAGATAGCCGCCACCAAAGGCACCGACCCGTACCTGTTCACCCTGCGCAGCCTGCAACAGGCCGGCCTGAGCAAGGACGATGTGGAACTGGTGCATTTGCAGCACCCGGATGGCCGCACGGCCCTGGAAAAAGGCGACGTCGACGCCTGGGCCGGCCTCGATCCGCACATGGCCGCCAGCCAGGTCCAGGCCGGTTCGCGCCTGTTGTATCGCAACACCAACTTCAACAGTTATGGCGTAGTCAGCGTTACTGACACTTATGCGAAAGAGCACCCGCAGACCATCGAAACCGTACTGAAGGCGTACGAAAAGGCCCGCGACTGGGCGGTAAAAAACCCTGACGAACTGGCGAAACTGCTCGCTACCGAATCCGGTCTGCCGCTAGAAGTGGCCAAGCTGCAACTGTCCCGCACTGACCTGAGCAGCCCGCAACTGACCGCCAGGGATGTGATCGCCTCCAAGGCCGCCGCGCCGATTCTGGTGTCCGAAGAACTGGTGCGTCGAGGGGTGAATGTCGATCAGGTCATCGATCAGCTGATCGACACCGGCTTCAAGGAAACCGTGGCCCGTCAGTAAAAGCAAAATATCGCAGCCTGCGGCAGCTCCTACAGGGAAACGCATATCCCAACGTAGGAGCTGCCGCAGGCTGCGATATTTTGATCTTGCTTCAAATCAGCGCTGTAACCCGCGCCAGTCGCGGATTCGTCGTGACCGGAGAATCTCATGACCAGCAAAAGCAAAGACCTGCCCCTCGAACTGCCGACGCCACGTCGTGCTGCTCTTTCCTTGAACAATGCCTGGCGTTTGCGTCTCAAGGGTCTGGCGTTGCCGGTACTGATCCTTCTGGTGCTGGAATTTGTCGTACGCATCGGCTGGTTGCCGTCCTACCAAATGCCTGCGCCCAGCGAAATCGCCCTGACCTTGAGAGACCTCGCAGAAGGCGCGCTGTGGAAACACATCAGCGCCAGCCTGTTGCGCGTGTTGCTCGGTTTCGCCATCGGCGCCGGTCTGGCGTTGGTGTTTGCCGCCTGGGTCGGTTTGAGCCGCGAAGCCGAAGCCTGGCTTGAACCGACCTTCGCCGGCCTGCGTTCGATTCCGAGCCTGGCCTGGGTGCCCTTGTTGCTGCTGTGGTTGGGCATCGACGAAACCTCGAAAATCGTCCTGATTGCCATCGGCGCGTTCTTCCCGGTGTACCTAAACGGCGTCGCGGCGATTCGCGACATCGACCGCAAACTGGTGGAAGTCGGGCAGATGTATGGCTTCGGTCGCACACGGCTGGTCCGGAGGATTTTGTTGCCTGCCGCCCTGCCCGGCCTGTTTACCGGGTTGCGCAGCGGCATGAGCCTGGCGTGGATGTTTCTGGTGGCCGCCGAGCTGATCGCCGCGACCAAAGGGTTGGGTTATCTGCTCAGTGACGGGCGCGAGACGTCCCGCCCGGACATCGTGCTCGCGGCAATCATCGTGCTGGCGCTGCTGGGCAAACTCAGCGATGGCATTCTCGCCGGCCTGGAGAAACGCTTCCTGGCGTGGCGCGACACGTTCAACGGCCAAAGCAGAGAGGATTGAGCCATGACCGATTACCTGCTGGACATTCGGGTCGAGCGCAAAACCTTCGCCACCACCACCGTGCTCAGGGACATCCACCTGCAATTGCAGCCCCGGGAAACCGTCAGCCTGCTGGGCCCCAGCGGGTGCGGTAAAAGCACGTTGTTGCGGATCGTTGCCGGTCTGGAAAAGGACTTCCAAGGTGAACTGAATCGCAGCGCCGGTGAGGTTGCGTTCGTGTTTCAGGAACCTCGATTGATGCCCTGGCTGACGGTCGAGCAAAACATCGGCTTCAGCGCCGACAACCGATATGACAAGGCCTGGGTCGCACAACTGATCGATGAAGTGGGCCTCAGCGGGTTCGCTCAAGCGTTACCCAAGGCGCTTTCCGGCGGCATGGCGCAGCGGGTCGCCATTGCTCGCGGCCTCTACTCACGGCCCGATGTGCTGTTGCTCGACGAACCGTTCAGCGCGGTGGACGCCTTCACCCGGATGAAACTGCAAGATTTGTTGCTGCAACTGGCCGAGCGTCACGCCATCGCTCTGCTGCTGGTGACCCACGATGTCGATGAAGCGCTGTACCTCAGCGACCGCGTCCTGGTCATGGACAATCGCCCCAGCAGCATTCGCCAGGAACTGGCGGTGCAACTGCCCCATCCGCGTGATCGGCGCGATCCGCTGCTGGCGCAATTGAAGGCCCTGTCGTTGACCGAACTGCAACGGGCGCACGTCATTTGAATCGCGCAGCGTTCCCCGATCCGTAGGAGCCAGGCTTGCCGGCGAAGGCGTCCGTAAGATCGCCATCGCCAGCAAGCCGGCTCCTACAGGGTTTGCGTGAATCCCCAATTCCGGACACCATGGCGATCCGTAGGAGCCAGGCTTTCCGGCGAAGGCGTCTGTGAAATCGCCATCGCCGGCAAGCCGGCTCCTACAGGGTTGGCGTGAATCCCCGATCCCGGACATCTCCCAATCCGTAGGAGCCAGGCTTGCCGGCGGAGGCATCTGTGACATCGCCATCGCCGGCAAGCCGGCTCCTACAGGGTTCGCGTGAATCCCCGATCCCGGACATCCCCCAATCCGTAGGAGCCAGGCTTGCCGGCGAAGGCGTCTGTGAAATCGCCATCGCCAGCAAGCCGGCTCCTACAGGGTTGGCGTGAATTCCCAATCCCGAACACCCTGATGATCCGTAGGAGCCAGGCTTGCCGGCGGAGGCGTCTGTGAAATCGCCATCGCCAGCAAGCCGGCTCCTACAGGGTTGGCGTGAATTCCCAATCCCGGACACCCTGGCGATCCGTAGGAGCCAGGCTTGCCGGCGGAGGCGTCTGTGACATCGCCATCGCCGGCAAGCCGGCTCCTACAGGGTTCGCGTGAATTCCCAATCCCGAACACCCTGGTGATCCGTAGGAGCCAGGCTTGCCGGCGAAGGCGTCCGTAAAATCGCCATCGCCGGCAAGCCGGCTCCTACAGGTGAAGCGTCTAAGCTGAAGGTTCCAGTAAGAGGTTTCTTTCGATGTGCGGAAGACTCTCGCAATACCGGGGCATTCATGACTTCGTGGCGGTACTGAGCATTCCAGACGCGCTGATCAACCATGTCGGCGATGAACCGCTGGCCAGATACAACGCCGCGCCGACGAATCAACTCGCGTTGTTTCATCGGGAAAGCAATGGGCTCCAGGCCGACAAGGTGCGCTGGGGATGGCGGCCGCATTGGGCGAAGGATCGTGCGGCGCCGATCAATGCACGGGTGGAGAAAGTCGCCCACGGCCCGTTCTTCCGCGCAATCTGGCCGCACCGCGCGATTGTGCCGATCGACAACTGGTTCGAATGGGTCGATACGCCGGACTCAACGAGACAGCCATGGCTCATCCGGCGGCAGGACCGCGATCCGATTTTCTGTGCCGCGATTGGCCGGTTTCCCACAGATGGCGAGGAACCGAGAGACGACAACGGTTTCGTGATCATTACCGCAGACAGCGCCGGTGGCATGCTCGACATTCACGACCGGCGGCCGGTGGTGTTGTCGCCGGAACTGGCGCGGGAATGGCTCGATCCCGCCACGCCCCCGGAACGCGCCGAACAGATGGCCTTGTTTCAAGGCGAAGGCAGCGAAGTTTTCGAGTGGTACAAAGTTGGCAAGGCTGTAGGCAACGTGAGGAATCAAGACGCGTCGCTAATTGACGAGAGTGCATGAACTTATCAATACCAACAGCCATGCGAGCGCCAATAACAGTTAGCTATGCAGACCTATAACTTAAACGTTACACAGACTGTTTCACCCAAGTAACACTTACTGATAGAGGGCGCTTTTCTGTATCAACCGCTTGTCCGACAATTTGATCGTCATACATACATTTAGAATAACTACGGATAGCATGCGCGCCGCATTTCCATTGGCATCGCCCAGTTGACCAAAGAGTCAACAACTAAGGAAATCCCAACTACAACAAGCCTTGCAGAGAATTAAATGCGCGACGATTTTGCAATCAATCAAGTCGTTGGTCTGGAGTGCGTTTATCTTTCGACGACAGAGCACTATCGGCTGGACTGTTTCATAGAGCAATACATAAAGACCCGTAACCTGCTATCGGTTCCGGGGATTGACGGCACCTTGCGTTCAACACTCTTACACTATCCCGGCAAGCCGCCGGTCATGGTCAACGAAGTGAACGCATGGATCGACAAGACCCTGGGCTATCGGGCCTCACATCCCGACGAATTGCAGCTCGACGACGCTTGAAACGACACGCAGGCCTACGTTTGGCAAAAGAACTGAACGAACCCGTCGTCGCCGCACTCTGAACGGTAGAGGCTCACTGAGCCTCCTCCTTTTTCAGCAGTCCTATTTCTGCATCACACTTTCACCGCAGATCTCTCTGAATTTTTATTCGACGACTAAGCCACTGACCTGGCTGGCTCCACGAGAGATAGATGAGTGAACTCGTTCCCTATGCCGTGCATTACTTATTCGACGGTGTGCGACAGCACTTTTTCAAGATGGCTGTGCATTTTTCCGATGTCGACGCGATTCATTCGGCGTCTGCGCATGCTTACCCTGAATCCGGCCGCAAGATCGCCGAACACGCCACCCTCGAAGCGGCACGCATTAAAGCGCAGCAATTGGGCATTACCCAGATTCGCTGGAACGTGTCGATCTGATTGACCAGCAAAAAAAAGCCCCGCGCATAGGCGGGGCTTTGTTGTATGCGCAGATCGGTCAGAGCGCCTGCTAAAACTTTTTATCAAGTTCTGACAGTTCCTTCCCGTCGTCGGGATGCTTCCAGTCAGGCGTCGAACGTTTCTGCTGCTCGATCTCTTCTTCCGTCGGTTCATCCATGTCTTCATCTTCCGGATCAGGACGCTTTTGTTCAGTTGCCATGCTCACCTCTCTCCCTAAGGGATCAGTCATCAACTTTAAGCGTAGAACAGTTTCGCGCTCCCGGCTCAGAGCCACCAGCGCAGCAAAAAGAAGAACCCCATGCTCAACAACATGCTGAGCAAGGTGTTGCGGGTGTACAGCACCAGCCCCACCGCCACCAGCGAACTGATCAGGTACGGGTTGTCCCATTGCAGGTTCAGCTGTTTATCCGGCATGAACACAATCGGGCCGCAGATGGCGGTCAACATGCCCGGCACCGCAAAGCCGAGGAATTGCCGGGCGTTGCTGCTCAGGCGCAGCGGCAGCCGCGGCTCGAGAAATACATAACGGTTGAGGAACACCAGAATCCCCATACCGACAATCACCGCCCAGACCATCATGTGCGTCCACCGTAGAATTTGTTGCAGATGAAGCCCGCCGTCATGCCCGACAACCCCGACAGCACCAGCGCCGAGCCCCATTGCCAGTAACTGAACAACACCGAGCAAAACAGCGAAACCGCCACGCAGACCACGGTCGGTACGTTGCGCACCACCGGGGTGATCAGGGCAATGAAGGTCGCGGCGATGGAGAAATCCAGGCCCAGATGTTCCAGGCCGGGAATGCTGCTGCCCAGCACGATGCCGGCCAGCGTGAAGAGGTTCCAGGCGATGTAAAACGTCAGGCCGACGCCCAGGGCATACCAGCGGTTGAATTGCTGTTTGTCATGCTGACTGGTCAGGGCGAACAGCTCGTCGGTGAGCAAAAAGCCCAGCCCGGCACGCCAGCGACCCGGCAGCGGGGAAATCACCGAGCGCATGCTCATGCCGTAGAGCAAATGCTGCGACGTCAGCAATAACGTGGTCAGCAGAATCGAAAAAATCCCGGCACCGCCCTTGAGCATGCCGATGGCCACCAATTGCGCCGCCCCGGCAAACACGATGCTCGACAACCCCTGGCCTTGCAGCGGCGTGAGGTTGGCTTCGATGGCCATCGAGCCGGCCAGCAATCCCCACGGCGCGGTCGCCAGGGACAACGGCATGATCGCCGCGGCGCCACGAAGAAAGGCGCTGCGCGGCATGAGTGAGTGAGTCATAACGCTCTACAAACAGGAAAAGACGCCTGACTGTGCCAGCAGTCGCGCCGTATGGCTTGAACAATCTTGCGCACTTGTGCCTCGCACCGGTGCCGCGCATTCATACCGTTCATCGACTGCCTGCTTGATTCGGCACGATGATATCAACATGATGGCACCTGTTTTCCTCGAGATCGGCCCGTCATGAGCGCAATCGATACCGACAGCGACGTCTACAAAACCCTGCTGGAATCGACCAAGGCGATTCCGTGGCGAATCGACTGGAAAACCATGACATTCAGCTACATCGGGCCGCAGATCGAGCGTCTTCTGGGCTGGAAGCAGGACAGTTGGCTGTCGGTCAACGATTGGGTCGAGCGCATGCACCCGGATGATCGTGATTACGTGGTGGAGTTCTGCGTCTCGCAATCACGCGCGGGGGTGGATCACGAGGCGGATTACCGGGCGCTGACCCATACCGGCGATTACGTGTGGATTCGTGATGTGGTGCATGTGGTGCGCAAGGACGGCGAAGTCGAAGCGCTGGTAGGTTTCATGTTCGACATCAGCGAGCGCAAGAAAACCGAAGAACACTTGATTCGCCTGCAGAAGCAACTCGAAGAGTATTCCTTCCAGGACGGCCTGACCGGCATCGCCAACCGGCGCATGTTCGACACGGTGCTGGAGCGCGAATGGGGCAACGCCCAACGCGGCGGTTTGCCGCTGTCGCTGATCATTCTGGATATCGATTACTTCAAGCAGTACAACGATCACTACGGGCACATCAAGGGCGACGAATGCTTGCGCCAGGTGGCCCAGACCCTGTCGCTGGCGGCCAATCGACCACGGGATTTCATCGCGCGGATCGGCGGCGAAGAGTTCGTCTGGCTGCTGCCGGAAAGCGACGCCGAATCGGCAAGGCTGGTGGCCAACAAATGCCTGCACCTGATGTGGCAGCAGCAGATCCCTCACGAATTTTCGGCGGTATCGAAACGGCTGAGCCTGAGTCTCGGCGTCGGCACCACCAGCGCACCGTTGCAGGCAACAGCGCTGGAGTTCGTCGAGCAGGTCGACAAATTACTCTACAAAGCCAAGCACAACGGCAGAATGCGCGCCGAGTTCGCCGATTTTCGTGATTGACAAAATTCCCGCCGACTCTTAAAACTGAGCGCCTCATTCAGGGTGTAAGCAAACATGTCCGCAACCTTCAACCTCAACATTGACGCCATTGGCTTGATTGCCAAGGCGCAAGGTTGCGTTGCGCACGCCCTCAAATCGAAGAAACAGTCGCTCATGTGACCGGGGCGCGCTGTCCCGTCAGATGAGCTGACAGGACATTGAGCGCGACGGGCACCCTCCCCCTGCTTACTTCCTTCTACGCTTCTGACGGTGACGAAATCGGTCAACTTTCAGGAGTAAGTGCATGTCATCGTTTCAAGGTATCTGGGTTCCGCTCGTTACGCCGTTTCAACACGGTGCGATCGATTTCGTCGGGTTGCGCCGGCTCGTCAGCCATTTGCTGGACAAAGGCGTCGATGGCCTGGTGGTCTGCGGCACTACCGCTGAAGCGGCGGCACTGAGCAAACATGAACAACTGGCGGTGCTGGATGCCGTGCTTGAGTTAGTGCCTGCGGATCAGGTGGTCATGGGGCTGGCCGGTAACAACCTGGCGGAACTGCTGCAATTGCAGAGCGAAATCCTCAAGCGGCCACTGGCCGGGTTGCTGGTGCCGCCGCCGTACTACATTCGCCCGTCCCAGGCGGGCCTTGAAGCGTTTTTCAAAACGGTTGCCGATGCGTCCACTGTGCCGATCATTCTGTACGACATCCCGTATCGCACCGGCATCGCCTTCGAACAGGCGACGTTGCTCAACATTGTCGCCCACGAGCGAATCGTCGCGATCAAGGATTGCGGCGGCAATCAGGCCAACACCCTGGCGCTGCTGACCAGCGGCAAGGTCGACGTGTTGTGCGGCGAAGACAACCAGATATTCAGCGCCCTGTGCCTCGGCGCCAAAGGGGCGATTGCCGCCTCGGCGCATGTGCATCCGGAGTTGTTCGTGACGTTGCATCAACAGATCCGCGACCAGCGGTTGGCGGAAGGACGGGCGACGTTTTTCCGGTTGCTGCCGCTGATTCAAAGCCTGTTCATTGAACCCAATCCTGCCCCGGTGAAAACCGCACTGGCCCTTGAAGGCTTGATCGGCGACGAACTGCGCGCGCCGATGCAACGCAGCAGTGAGGCCATGGTGCTGCGTTTGAAGGCCGTGCTCGCCGGGCTGGGCAGCAACAATAGATAGAGCGCCGACGCCCCGCCCGAGTACCATGGAGTGATTCGCATCACGCGTCAGGGAGTCGCCATGCTTTACCGGATCGCCGCCGATGGGCTGGTGCTGTTTCATCTGTTGTTCATTCTGTTCGTGCTGTTCGGCGGGCTGCTGGTGCTGAAATGGCACCACCTGGCCTGGTGGCACCTGCCGGCCGCAACGTGGGGGGTTGCGGTCGAAGTGTTCCACCTGACCTGCCCGCTGACACAGTGGGAAAACCTCATGCGCAGCGCGGCCGGGCAAACCGGCTATGGCGGTGGTTTCATCGAACATTATGTGTGGCCGGTGATTTACCCGGCCGGGTTGACCCCGAGTATCCAGCTGGGACTCGGCGGCGTGGTGCTGGTGATCAACGTGTTGGTCTACGTTCGAGTGTTCAGGCAGCGCAAGTCACGCCGGACGTCCACCCTTTCAAATACCACACGATCCCTGTAGGAGCCGGCTTGCCGGCGATGGCAGCCTCAAATTCAACGTAGTGTTCGAGGGCCTCATCGCTGACAAGCCAGCTCCTACAGGGGGTGGGGTTGGCCGATAAATTTCAAACAGCCCGCGATTTTGTAGGAGCCGGCTTGCTGGCGATGGCGGCCTCAAATTCAACGCAGCGTTCGAGGGCCTCTTCGCGGGCAAGCCTCGCTCCTACAGGGGTTGGGGTTGCCGATAAATTTCAAACAGCCCGCGATTTTGTAGGAGCCGGCTTGCCGGCGATGGCGGCCTCAAATTCAACGTAGCGTTCAAGGGCCTCATCGCGGGCAAGCCTCGCTCCTACAGGGGTTGGGTTGGCCGATAAATTTCAAACAGCCCGCGATTTTGTAGGAGCCGGCTTGCTGGCGATGGCGGCCTCAAATTCAACGCAGCGTTCGAGGGCCTCATCGCCAGCAAGCCGGCTCCTACAGGGAGTGGGGTTGGCCTATACATTTCAGGTAGCCGCGATTTTGTTCTCGTGCTCCAGACATTCATTTCCAGGCCGTTCGTTCGAGGATTCAAAACATGTTGTCGATTGAAGACCTGGCGTTGCTGGAGGCCATTCGCGAAACCGGTAGCCTGTCGCGCGCGGCGGTGCACCTGGGCAAGGCGCCATCGACCGTGTCGTATGCGGCGCGGCAACTGGAAGAGCGTTTCGACGCCTTGCTCTTCGATCGTCGCCGCTACCGCTTGCAGCTCACCCCGGCCGGGGAGTTGCTGGTGAACGAGGCGGCGCGGCTGATGCAGGACGTCTCGCGCCTGACCCAACGGGTGCAGCAAGTAGCCAATGGTTGGGAGAGTCGCCTGTGGATCGTCACCGACGAACTGCTGGAGTTCGAAACCCTGATCCCGGTGATTCACGAGTTCGATGCGCTGGAATCCGGCGTACCGTTGCGCATCACCCAGGAAGTGCTCAAAGGTGTCTGGGAAGCCCTGCGCGAAGGCCGGGCGGACCTGATCATCGGCGCCACCAACGAACCGCCGGCCATCCCTTCCTTGCGCTGGATGCAGTTGGGGGAAATGGAATGGGTGTTTGCGGTCTCACCGAAGCACCCGCTGGCCAAGGCCAAGGAACCGATCTCTCGGGCAACGGTGACGCAACACCGGGCGGTTGTCGTAGCCGACTCGTCCAGAGTCACCGAAGGCAGCACTTATGGTGTCTCCGGCGGACAACCCGTGCTCGCCGTGCCGACCATGCGCGCCAAAATCCTCGCCCAGTGCGACGGCCTGGGCGTGGGGTGGCTGCCCAGACATCGGGTCGGCTCGTTGCTGAAAAACGGCACGCTGGTCGAAAAACAGATGGCCGACCCGCGCGAGCCGAACATTCTGTATGCCGGCTGGCGTGGCGACCATGACGGTCGCGCCCTGGGTTGGTGGCTGGAAAAACTCAAGCAATCGTACCTGGCGACCCAACTGGTTCAGGGCAGCGGCGGGTTTGTTTGAAGTCAGTTGGCAATGACGCTCATGTTCCTGCCGCTGGCCTTGGCCACGTAAAGCGCCTTGTCCGCAGCTCCGACGAGGTCGTTCGGCTGGGCCTGTGATGCCGGATCGTAAGCGGCGACGCCGATACTGACCGTCACCATGCCCTCTGCGCCTTCACGGTGTGGAATACCGGCCTGCAACACCGCACGACGGATTTTTTCCGCGACCAGAAACGCCCCCACATAGTCAGTCCCCGGCAGCACCGCCGCAAACTCTTCACCGCCGTAGCGCGCCGCCAGATCCCCGGGCCGCTTGATGTTGTCGGTGATGATCGCGCTGATGTTGCGCAAACATTCGTCGCCGGCCACATGACCGTAGTGGTCGTTGAACAGTTTGAAGTGATCGACATCGATCATCAGCAGCGCGAGGCCGTTCAGGTTGCGCCGGGCGCGACCCATTTCCGAGTGGATGAACAGGTCGAACTGACGCCGGTTGGACAGCCCCGTCAGCGCGTCTTCCAGGGCCAGCAATTCCAGGCCGCGATTGACCTCGAGCAGTTTGTCCTGAGCGTCCAGCAATTGGTTCTGAATGCGGTTCTGCTGCTTCATCAGATTGATCAGGCGATAACCCAGTACACCGACAAAACCGAGCAAAAGCGTAACGATGCCAGCACTGAGCAAGGATTCCTCACGCCAGCCGGCCAAGACTTCCTGCTTGTCGAGCGCGGCGAAAACAACCAGCGGATACCCCTCGACCCGGCGAAACCCCACCACCCGCACAACGCCATCTACCATGGATTTGAATGTTGCCGTCCCTGAACTCCCCGAGGGCAACAACTGCTTGAACAGCGGGCTGTTGGCGAGGCTGGTGCCGATATCCGCTTCGTTGAACGGCCGGCGAACGATGATGGTGGCGTCGTCGGCGATCAGGTTGATTACACCGTTGCGGCCCATGTCGATGCTGTCGTACAGGAACAGGAAATGATTGAGATAAATCGTCGCCAGCGCCACACCGGCAAAACTCCCATCGGCATGATTGATCCGGCGCGACACCGTCATGATCCATTCGCCGCTGGAGCGGCTTTTGATCGACGGGCCGATATGAGGCCCACGGTCGGGATGATTGCGATGGAAGATGAAATATTCACGGTCGGCATTGTTGGCATCGGTCAGGGCGGCGCCGTTGGAATTGGCAATCCAGCGCCCCGTTTCGTCATAGACGAACAGGCCATGCAACTGACTCAACTCACTGCGCTGGGCGCTGAGCAAGCGCTCCAGATGTGGCAGCCCGGCCGGGTCGAAGCCGTCGCTTTCGAGGCGTTCCACCAACGTAAACAGCAGCGTATCGGCCTGCTTGATCGTCGCCTGCGCTTGCGAGGCCAGGGTCTGCGCAAGGTTGGACATCGCCACTTCCTTGTCATGCAGATGATACTGGCGCGAACTCCACGCTTCCCAGATCACGATGACAATCATGGACAGGCACACTGCAACAAGCAGTACCACCGCGGAGCGTACCTTGATCCTGGCACCGGCCTGTTCGGTGACCAAAGGCACGCTGTGGCGCAATTGTTCAATTCGGTCTTTGACAGACGGGTTACCCATGACGCTCCCTGAATCCTGATGAATGGCGACTGATCCCGTTCGCCTTTTTATTATCAATGTGCCTTGGTCCTGTACCGGTTAGCGTGGCGTCTGTTTCACGGCCTCAAGCCACGCCGGGTTCAATTGCGTCTGTTCGGTCTCGATGCCCAGCGCTTCCATTCGTGCCTTGTGCAGGTCCATTTCACGTATCAATTGGCTGTGATCACTGGAGTTACCGTCCAGTTGGTGCATCTGGCTCAGCCCCAGGTGATAAAAACGCAGCAGCTTCATGGCACTCGGATCACCCGCGTCCACCGCCGCCGTCACCTGGTGCATGACGTTGGTGATGCTCATCAGGCTGCGTTTGAGCTGCCAGCCGTAGACCGCCGGCGCCATCCACTCCTGGGTCCAGAATTTGCCGCGCATCAGCGCCGCCATCAACAGCACCGCGACAAACACGCCGCCCACGTTGAAGCGTAGATTGTCGCCCCCCGGTTCGCCGAACATCGCCACCGCCGCGGTGGACAAAACCATCGCCAGGGCGAGGAAAACCAGGGCGATGATGATCGTGCTGCGGCGCGTCTGGCTTCGGTAGATTTCTGGGTTCTGTGGCTGGATTTCAAACATCGCGACGGGGTTCCTCAGGCGGCGTGAGCAAAAAGACTGCGGGGCATTATCGCCTCTGCGAGGGATTTAGCTATGCTGGGGCTCCTTTTCATCTTTTCATCGTCAAAGGGGAACATGGCGATACTGCGCAGTTCGTGCCATCTTCTTTCGTGGATACATACTATTCGGATGTCATGCGTCCTCGGCGGGTGACATCGTTTTAAGGATCATTGAATGTCCCAACGACAAGTAATCAACGCTTCGGTCAGCCCCAAAGGCAGCCTGGAAACCCTCTCTCAACGTGAAGTACAGCAACTGAGCGAAGCCGGATCCGGCAGCACCTATACCCTCTTCCGCCAGTGCGCCCTGGCCATTCTGAATACCGGCGCCCATGTCGATAACGCCAAGACCATCCTCGAAGCCTACAAGGACTTCGAAATCCGCATTCACCAACAAGACCGCGGTGTACGCCTTGAACTGCTGAACGCCCCGGCCGACGCATTCGTCGATGGCGAAATGATCGCCAGTACCCGGGAAATGCTGTTCAGCGCCCTGCGCGACATCGTCTACACCGAAAACGAACTCGACAGCCAGCGCATCGACCTGAGCAATTCCCAGGGCATCAGCGACTATGTGTTCCACCTGCTGCGCAACGCCCGCACCCTGCGCCCCGGCGTCGAGCCGAAAATCGTAGTGTGCTGGGGTGGCCACTCGATCAACACCGAAGAATACAAATACACCAAGAAAGTCGGCCACGAACTGGGCCTGCGCAGCCTCGACATCTGCACCGGTTGCGGCCCCGGCGTGATGAAAGGCCCGATGAAAGGCGCGACCATCGCCCATGCCAAACAACGTATTCACGGTGGCCGTTACCTCGGTTTGACCGAACCCGGCATCATCGCCGCCGAAGCGCCGAACCCGATCGTCAATGAGCTGGTGATTCTGCCGGACATCGAGAAACGCCTGGAAGCGTTCGTGCGTGTCGGCCATGGCATCATCATTTTCCCCGGCGGCGCGGGCACGGCCGAAGAGTTCCTGTACTTGCTAGGCATCCTGATGCACCCGGACAACAAGGGCCTGCCCTTCCCGGTCATCCTCACCGGGCCGAAACACGCGGCGCCGTATCTGGAACAACTGGACGCGTTCGTCGGCGCCACCCTGGGTGACGCAGCGAAGCAGCATTACGAGATCATCATCGACGACCCGGCTGAAGTCGCGCGGCAGATGACTGCTGGCCTCAAAGCGGTGAAACAGTTCCGCCGCGAGCGCAACGACGCGTTCCATTTCAACTGGTTGCTGAAGATCGACGAGGGCTTCCAGCGCCCGTTCGACCCGACCCACGAAAACATGGCCAACCTGAAACTCAGCCGCAGCCTGCCAGCCCACGAACTGGCCGCCAACCTGCGTCGCGCGTTCTCCGGCATCGTCGCCGGCAACGTCAAGGACAAGGGCATCCGCCTGATCGAAGAACACGGGCCGTACCAGATCCGTGGCGATGCGGCGGTGATGCAGCCGCTGGATCAGTTGCTCAAGGCGTTCGTGGCCCAGCACCGGATGAAACTGCCTGGCGGCGCGGCGTATGTGCCGTGTTATCGCGTGGTTGCATAACCAAACCCTGTAGGAGCCAGCTTGCTGGCGATGAGGCCCTCGAACCGTGCATCGCTCATCCGGCCGCCATCGC
Source organism: Pseudomonas sp. BF-RE-25 (assembly GCF_019956105.1). Classification (NCBI taxonomy): domain Bacteria; kingdom Pseudomonadati; phylum Pseudomonadota; class Gammaproteobacteria; order Pseudomonadales; family Pseudomonadaceae; genus Pseudomonas; species Pseudomonas sp. BF-RE-25. Next base: position 18,893 of record NZ_JAHBDB010000038.1, on the reverse strand, counting down.
CGGCAAGCCGGCTCCTACAGTTTGGTGTCGTGTGAAAAACTACCGACACCCACGATTCCCGTAGGAGCCAGCTTGCTGGCGATGAGGCCCTAGAACCATGCATCGTTCATCCGGGTGCCATCGCCGGCAAGCCGGCTCCTACAGTTTGGTGTCGTGTGAAAGGCTACGGACATCCACGATCCCTGTAGGAGCCAGCTTGCTGGCGATGAGGCCCTCCAGCCGTGCATCGCTCATCCGGGCGCCATCGCCGGCAAGCCGGCTCCTACAGTTGGGTGTCGTGTGAAAGACTACCGACACCCACGATTCCTGTAGGAGCCAGCTTGCTGGCGATGAGGCCCTCGAGCCGTGCATCGTTCATTCGGGCGCCATCGCCGGCAAGCCGGCTCCTACAGTTTGGTGTCGTGTGAAAAACAACCGACACCCACAATTCCCGTAGGAGCCGGCTTGCTGGCGATGAGGCCCTCGAGCCATGCATCGCTCATCCGGCCGCCATCGCCGGCAAGCCGGCTCCTACAGTTTGGTGTCGTGTGAAAGACTACCGACACCCACGATTCCCGTAGGAGCCAGCTTGCTGGCGATGAGGCCCTCGAGCCATGCATCGTTGATCCGGCCGCCATCGCCGGCAAGCCGGCTCCTACAGTTTGGTGTCGTGTGAAAGACTACGGACATCCACGATCCCTGTAGGAGCCAGCTTGTTGGCGATGAGGCCCTTGAGCCGTGCATCGTTCATCCGGCCGCCATCGCCGGCAAGCCGGCTCCTACAGTTGGGTGTCGTGTGAAAGGCCACGGACACCCACGATTCCTGTAGGAGCCGGCTTGCTGGCGATGGGGCCCTAAAGCCTTGCGCAGCGCATCAAGCCGGTTCCGTTTTACAGGTTATCCGCGTCGATCACAGCCTTGGCAAAGGCTTGCGGATCTTCCTGCGGCAAGTTGTGGCCGATGCCGCCGCTGATGAGGCGGTATTCGTATTTGCCAGTAAAACGCTTGGCGTAATCCTCGGCGGCCGGATGCGGCGCGCCGTTGGCATCGCCTTCCATGGTGATGGTCGGCACCGTAATCACCGGGGCCTTGGCCAGTTGCTGCTCCAGCGCTTCATATTGGGGTTCGCCCTGCACCATGCCCAACCGCCAGCGATAGTTGAAAATCGTGATAGCGACGTGATCCGGGTTGTCCAGGGCCGCCGCGCTGCGGTCGAACGTCGCGTCGTCGAAGCGCCATTTTGGCGATGCCAGCTCCCAGATCAACTTGGCGAAGTCGTGACGATTCTTTTCGTAGCCGGCCTGACCGCGCTCGGTTGCAAAATAGAACTGGTACCACCATTGCAACTCGGCCTTGGGCGGCAACGGGTTCTTGCCCGCAGCCTGATTGCCGATCAGATAACCGCTGACGGCGACCAGCGCCTCGACCCGCTCCGGCCAAAGTGCGGCAACGATGTCCGCCGAGCGCGCGCCCCAGTCGTAGCCACCCAGCACCGCTTTCTTGATCTTCAGTGCATCCATGAAGTCGATGACATCACTGGCCAACGCCGCAGGCTGGCCGTTGCGAACAGTCTTGTCGGACAGGAAATGCGTGTCACCGTAGCCCCGTGCGTAGGGGATCAACACCCGGTAACCCTTGGCCGCCAACAACGGCGCCACTTCGCTGTAGCTGTGAATGTCGTACGGCCAGCCGTGCAGAAGAATCACCACCGGCCCATCGGCGGGGCCGACTTCGGCGTACGCCACACTCAGCAACCCGGCATTGACATGCTTGAGCGGGCCGAACGTGTCCGCCTTGAGGGTCGCAGCACTCGCCACCACGGGCTCGGCAGTCGCGGCTTGCGCACTGGCAGCCCCGAGAGCACCGAACTGCATCAGCGCGAACGCGAGGACCGAGGGGCCAAGGAGACGGCGACGACGCGAGGCGGAAGTACTGCTCAACACATTGATCTTCATGGTGATATCCCTGCAAGTCATTGATCGGGTGTTTGGACGACATGAATCAGCCATCGCGGGGCGCTGAGCAAACGGTGCGTTGCTCGACATCGACAGCGATGAGCGTAGTGGAAAGATCAGCCGCCCTGATTCGCGCAGTCTGCGAACTTGCTGTACCCGGCGACTTTCTGTGCGCCATTGGAATCGAGGTAGGTCAGGCGGGCATCGACAATGCCGCAGGTGCCGCCGCCGTTGTCGACGATGGAAACAACCTTCTTGATATCCAGGTGCGTGCCGTACGCAGTGGTTTGTGCCGGTACTTGAACATCGGCATGGGCCGAAAATGCGGCAACGTTCAGGACGGCAAAGAAGCTGGCGGCAATCAGTTTGTTCCAGTTCATGATGAATTCCTCAGGGTTGCAATGGGCAATGGTTGCGAGGCAAACCGTGTTGTCTCGATGGAGCCCATTTAATCGACCCGAGGTATCTGCCATGTGTCTTAGAACCCGCGGAATTAAGGCGTAAGGTGTCAAACAGGGCAGCGGATACACTGTGATACAAAGCCTGTGGGCAGGTGCACCGTGGCTGCCTAGAATGCGCAACGTGCGAATAACAAGAGGGTTGAGCAATGGAACATGTAAACCACATCCTGATCGTCGACGACGACCGGGAGATTCGCGAGCTGGTCGGCAATTACCTGAAGAAGAACGGCCTGCGCACCACGGTGGTTGCTGACGGCCGGCAGATGCGCAGTTTTCTGGAAGCCAATCAGGTGGACCTGATCGTGCTGGACATCATGATGCCCGGCGATGACGGCCTCGTGCTGTGCCGCGAGTTGCGCTCGGGTAAACATAAAGCGACGCCGATCCTGATGCTCACCGCACGCAACGACGAAACCGATCGCATCCTCGGCCTGGAAATGGGCGCCGACGACTACCTGACCAAACCCTTCGCCGCCCGCGAGTTGCTGGCGCGGATCAACGCCGTATTGCGCCGTACGCGAATGCTGCCACCCAACCTGCTGATCACCGAAAGTGGCCGACTATTGGGTTTCGGCCGCTGGCGCCTCGACACGACTGCCCGCCATTTACTCGACGAAGACAACACGATGGTGGCCCTCAGTGGTGCCGAGTACCGCTTGTTGCGCGTATTCCTCGATCACCCGCAACGGGTACTCAGCCGCGACCAGTTGCTCAACCTGACCCAGGGACGCGATGCCGACCTGTTCGATCGCTCAATCGATTTGCTGGTGAGCCGTTTGCGCCAACGCTTGATGGATGACTCGCGCGAGTCGACCTACATCAAGACCGTGCGCAGCGAAGGCTATGTGTTCTCCTACCCGGTGGAAATGCTCGGCGCAGAATCATGAAGCGTGCCTGGCGCTGAACACGACCGCCCTTCACATCCGAAGGGTTTTGTATCCGTCTGTATAAGAACCCGCGACAGATACGCAGACAGCGATTTCGCCGGGTTCGAGCACACATCACCGATACACCCGGGCGTTTAACTGTGATCACCGGATAGCAGCAGCTACCGACCCACTCAAACTAAACGCACGGAGAATCACCATGATCAATTTCTCGAAAGTTTCTTCCCTGGCACTCGGTCTGGCACTGGTCGGTGGTCTCGGCCTGTCGAATCTGGCCTCGGCCAGCACCGTGAGCGCGGTGTCCCACAGCCAGATCCAGCAACTGCTGGTGGAAGGTGGCTCGGACCGGCTGCAACAGAACCGCGTAGCTGAAGGCGGCGCCGATCGCCTGCAAGAGCTGCGCGAACGTGTCGCCGAAGGTGGCGCCGATCGCCTGCAAGAGCTGCGTGAACGTGTTGCTGAAGGGGGTGCCGATCGCCTGCAGGAACTGCGTGAACGTGTCGCCCTGATCAGCCCGGACAACGCCGTACGCGGCGGCGTGATCGTGGCGGAGAACCGCGCAGAGTTCGGTTCGAAATATCAGCGGTATTGATCGCGATCTACGTCGCAACAAAGATCCCCTGTGGGTGCGAGTGATACCCATAAATCCTCAGGTCTGACGCAAAAGCCCGCTCAATTGCGCGGGACAGTGACTGCACGCTCGTACTAAGCTTTGCGCCACATTCGATCAAGGACGATTCATGAAGCGTATCGCCGTTTGCCTGCTGTCTCTATTGACGTTCACTGCGGTCGCGGCAGACCTGAACATGCTGACTGACAACCACCCGCCCCTGCATTTCCAGCAGGGTAATCAGCTGGTGGGGTTTGGCGTGGACGTGGTGCAGGCACTGGCCGACATGGCTGGCGACCAGGTGCACTTTCAGCAAGTCCCGCTACTGCGCGCCTTGCACGTGGCCAGCACCGAGCCCGCCACGGGGGTGTTCACCGTGTTGCGCACTGCCGAGCGTGATGGCCAGTATCAGTGGGTCGGTCCGCTGATGGAGGTGGAAACCGCTCTGTATTCCACTGAAAGTACCCGGCAGCCAGTGCGCAGTCTGCTGGAGGCCGGTCATCAGGGCCGCATTGCCGTTCCGCGAAAATGGCTGGTCTACAGCTACTTGCAGAAGCAGGATGTGAACAATCTGTACGGCGTGGAAACCCCCGAACAAATGATGCGTCTGGCCCGCCTGGGTCGCGCGGAGTTCGTGGTGGCCGACACCCTTTCCGTCGCTACCATGGCCCGTGAAGAAGGAGTGCCACCCGAGCAGTTGCACTACCAGATACCGCTGATGAAGGAAGCCACGTATATCGCTTTTTCGCCGTTGACCGACCCGCGTCAGATTGCGCGCTGGCAACAGGCGCTGGACACGATGCGCCAGGATGGGCGCCTGGAACAGCTCAAGCAGCGCTGGCTGGCAGACCGCACACCACGCTGACGGCGTGGATCAACGTTCTCGATAAAGACTATGCGTGAGGGTGTTTTTTCATCGTGATGCTCCAGGACTACTGTGGGCCCATCTTCTTCCCACAGTTCTGGAGCTACATCATGAAAAGCATTATTGGTCTTGGTTTCGTCCTTTCGGTTCTTGGTGCTGCATCGGCCATCGCTGCCCCGCATGCTACGTTGCCAGTGGTGGCGGCGGCGAAGGTCAGTCAGCCGGCTACGTTGAATGTGAATACGGTTGGTGTTGATCGTAAGGACAGTCAGGCGAGTACGTTGTATGTCGCTGAAAACCGTCCTGAGTTTGGGTCCAAGTATCAGCGTTATTGATTGGCTGGTTTGTGCGGCTTTGAATAGGAAACCCCGGGAGGATTTAGTCTTTTCGGGGTTTCTTTGTTTGGGTGTATATCCGTTTTTTTTGTGATGGCTGATATTGGTTCCGCCCTTACGGCGGGTCACTTGGAAAAGCGCCAAGTAACCAAGCGCTCTTGCCCCTTTCGTTCGGTGCCTCGCCTAGGCTCGGCATGCCCTCGCTCCGGTCCTGCTCCGTGGGGGCGCTCAGATCAAAAGCGGAAGGCGAGCTAACGCTCGGCCTGATGAGTGGTGAAAATCAAAAGAAAACACCGAACCCTGTAGGAGCGAGCCTGCTCGCGAAAAGCGTATAGGCACCGCGTTCATTCAGACAACCCGCGTTATCGTTGACGTCCATCGCCAGCAAGCTGGCTCCTACAGGGGAATGCGTACGATCAAAGAGACGGGGCGGGCCGCCTCGCTTTGGCATTTGATCTTGTGGTGGCCCACTAATTTCGGACACTTACGCATTCCCCTGTAGGAGCCGGCTTGCTGCGGGCGGCGTTCCGACGATGGCGGTGGGTCAGCCAACATATTTATTGACTGGACGGACGCCATCGCCAGCAAGCCGGCTCCTACAGGGAATCGCGTTTGCTTTTGATTTTCACCACTCATCAGGTCGAGCGTTAGCTCGCCTTCAGCTTTTGATCTTGAGGTACACGCCCCCTCGAGAGGCCGAGCGCAGGTTCTGCGCAGTGGGCAACCCGGCATGGATGCCGGGTTAGCCGCGCACGGCCAAGGATGGCCGATCGCGGCGGGCCCACGGAGCAGGACCGGAGCGAGGCACCGAACGAAAGGGGCAAAAGCCCTTGGTTACTTGGGGCTCTTCCAAGTGACTCGCCGTAAGGGCGAAACCAATACCAGCCATCACAAAAAAAACGGATATACCCCCAACCTACCCCCCAACCAAGCGCAAAGCCAAAGCCTTGGCCTGACTAGCCACGTCAGTCACCGCCGTACTCTCCCACCACATCCCCCGCAACGGCGGCCCCATGGCAAACAGCCGCCTCGCAACCTGCCCATCACCACCCAGCACCGCGCCATCAACCGCCGCCGCAATCCCCAGCGCCAACGGCCCCGGCCGCACCAACCCACGGGCCAACAGCTGCCGCGGCAACGGTCGCGCCACCCGTCGCCAGTCATACTCGATGCCACTGGAATTGATCAACGCCGCGCCACTGACGACAACCGTTTGCCCTTCGCCACGTCGACGAATACGGATACTGACACCACCCGAAGCCGGCTCCAGCCCTTTGAACGAAGCCGCCTGAATCCGCAACCGCCCTTCCCCGTGCAATCGCGCAACCAACTCGGCACTCAACGGCGGCGACCGGTGATGATGACTTTCCCACCACGGCCGCACATGCCGCACAAACTGCCGACGCTGCCCATCCGTCGCCTGATTCCACAACCGACCGATATGCGCCCGCACCGTATCCAGTGGCGCCTGCCAGTCGACACCCTGCTCAATGGCATCCCGGCAATGCCGACGCAGTGCTCGCACCAACTGTCGCGGCGTACGAATGCTGTGATCCTCGGCAAGAAAATCCACCCACACCGGTGGTTGTCGACGCACGTGCGGCAGCAAGCCATGCCGCGAAAACACTTCGATCGGCCCGCGATGCCCGGCCTGTTCCAGCGACACCACGGCATCGACCATGGTCAGGCCCGAACCGATGATCAACACTGTCGATTGCGGATCCAGCTCACGCATCGCGGCAACATCCCAGGGATCAAGCGCCGCAGCGTTCAAGCCACTGGACTCGGTCTGTGGCGTGCGCGCAGCCGGAAACATCCCGGTCGCCAGCACCGCATAAGCGCCCTGCAACCGCTGGCCGTCACTCAAGCTCAGCCGCACCGAATCATCCAGCGTCTGCAGGTCCACCACCTCGGCCCGCACATGCTCGACCGTCGAGCCATTCAACGCGCCCAGCGCTTGCGCTTCGGCCAACCGTTGCTGCACGTACAACCCGAAAATCCCCCGGGGCGGAAATAGCTCGCTGACCGGCACATGCTGCTCATCGGACTCCGGCCAGCCACCATCGGCGATGTACTCGGTCAGCCATTGCGTCAGGTCGTCGGCGTTGTCCGGGTCGACGCTCATGCGCGCCGCGTTGCCGTTGAGCGTATGGCCCAACTCGACCGCGCTGTAGGCCTCGCCCCGTCCAAGTTCTGCCCGGGGCTCGATCACCAGCAACGAGCGTTTGCCGGGAAGGCGCAACAACTGCGCCGCCAGCATCGCGCCGCTGAGGCCACCGCCGACGATCAGGATGTCCGCGTGGCGGATGGCGTCGGTCGCCTGTCCGCGTTGGGTTTCAGTCATGGCGTTCTCACTGCTCAGTGTTTACCTAAATAAAAGTCATGCAGATCGCCCCGCGCCAACAGCGCCTCACTGCTGCCGGACAACACCACCCGGCCGGTGTCGAGGACATAGGCCTGAGAGGCGTACTTGAGCGCCACATTAATGTTTTGCTCGGCAATCAGAAAGCTCACCTGCTCGTCGCGATTGAGCTGGGCGACGATCTCGAAAATCTCCTGGACGATAATAGGCGCCAAACCCATGGAAGGTTCATCAAGCAGTACCAAAGTAGGACGTGTCATCAACGCCCGGCCGATGGCGACCATCTGCTGCTCGCCACCGGACGTCAGCCCGGCCTGGGTCTTGCGCTTGGTTTTCAGGCGCGGGAACCAGGCGTAAATCCGCTCCAGGTCCCGGGCCAGCTCCTGGCGGTTCAAGCCGCGCACGAAGCCGCCACTGCGCAGGTTGTCTTCGACCGTCAACTGCGGGAACACGTGGCGACCTTCCAGCACGTGCACCATCCCTTGACGCACCCGCAAACTGGGATCGACACCCGCCGTATCGCGACCGAGAAACTCGATCGTGCCGCGACTGACTTGCGCCCGCTCGGCCCGCACCAACCCGGAAATCGCCTTCAGCGTGGTGCTTTTGCCCGCACCGTTGGCACCCAGCAACGCGACGATGCCGCCCTTGGGCACCGTCAGCGAAACCCCGGCCACGGCCAGGATCGCCCCGTCGTAGATCACCTCGATGTCGTTGACTCGCAACAGGTCGTTGGCGGCAATGTCGCTGGCGGCTTGGCTCATGGTTTATTCATCCCCGGTGCAAGTGCGTGGCGTCAGGCCTTTTTCCTTGGCGAACGCGGCGGATTTTTCATCGATCAACGGCCGCAGCAAGGCGCGGTCGGCGGCGATCCAGTCGCTGATCAGCGTCCAGTTCGCACCGTCCCACTGCTGAACCCGCGCCGAACCGCCACCCTCGTGATCCTTGCAGGACAATTTGAGGTTTTGCATCAGGCCGAAATAACCCATGTCCTTGAGCCGCGCATCGTCGATGTTCAGGTGTTCCAGACCCCAGCGGCCTTCTTCGCCGTTCAACGGACGCTTGCCGAATTTGCCTTGGGCCGTGCGGATTGCTTCCACCATCACTGCGGCATTCACCAGCCCGGAGTTGTAGTAGACGCTGCCGAAATTTTTCAGGTCCTTGAGGTCGCTCTTGCCCTTGTCGAGGATGAATTGCTTGAGGCGTTTGTGAATCTCGAAATCAGCGCCTGCGGGGTATGGCGTCAGCGCCAGATAACCCTTCGCGGCGGCGCCTGCGGGCAACACGTCTTCGCTGGAACTGGCCCAGATGTCGCCGACGATGTGGTCCACTGGGAAGCCGAAACGCGCGGCGGTTTTCACGGCGACCGGCGTCGACACGCCCCATGTACGCAGGAACACCCAGTCCGGGTTGACCTGGCGAATCTGCCGCCATTGCGCCGATTGCTCGTTACCCGGATCGGCCACCGGAATCTGGATGTTCTCGAAGCCGTATTTCTCCGCCAACAGCTTCAACGGGCCGAGGGTTTCCCGGCCATACGCGGAGTCGTGATAGACCGTGGCAATCTTCTTGCCCTTGAGTTTGTCGAAACCACCCTCGCGCTGAGCGATGTAATTGATCAGGCTCGATGCCTCGCTGTAGAAGGTCAGCATCACCGGGAAGTTGTACGGGAACACCGTGCCGTCGGTGGCTTCGGTGCGCCCGTAGCCGAGGGTGATCAGCGGGATCTTGTCGACTTCCGCGCGCTCGCTCAGCGCATAGGCCGCCGGTGCGCCGTTGGGTGAATAGATCGCCACCGGCGCGCCATCCAGGCCTTTCTTGAAGCGCTCATAGCACTCGATGCCCTTCTCCGCCGTCCACTCGGTTTCGCATTCCTGCCATACCAATTTGACGCCGTTGATTCCGCCTTCCACATCGTTGATGTAGTTCAGGTAATCGAGCATCCCGGCCCACACCTGCACGCCGCTGGAGGCGTACGCGCCGACGCGATAGGTGGCCAACGGGAAGAATTGCTGGTCCGCCGAGGCCTGGACCACCGGCACTGCACTGCTGAAAACGGCCAGCGTCAAAGCGGCGCCGACCAACGAACGTTTCAAGGATGCACGCATGTTGTCTCTCTATCTAATAATGGAAAGGATTCAGAAGCGCAGCGGCCAGTGACTCAGCCGTTCACGAAGGTTGCCCAGCAGGCGGATCAGGCCTTCCGGTTCCTTGATCAGGAACAGGATGATCAGCACGCCGAAGATGATTTTTTGCAGGTTCTGCAACTGCCCGGCGTCCACCGAACCACCGAACAAGGCTTGCCCGGCGTGGCTGAGCAGGATCGGCAACAGGCTGATGAACGCGGCGCCGACAAAGTTGCCGGCGATGCTGCCCATCCCGCCGATAATGATGATGAACAGGATCTGGAACGACCGGTTGATATCGAAACTGCTGGCGCTGGCAGTGCCCAGGTAGGCGAAGGCCCACAGCGCCCCGGCGATGCCGAGGTAGAACGAACTGACGGCGAACGCCAGGTGTTTGTAGCGCACCACCGGAATGCCGATTACCGCTGCGGCGGTGTCCATGTCGCGGATCGCCATCCAGTTGCGGCCGATCTGGCTTTTCACCAGGTTCACCGCCAGCCAGGTCAGCAACAATACGGTGGTCAGGGTCAGCAGATAGCGTCCGAGCGGCGTGTTCAGGTCGTGGCCGAACAGCGCCAGTTTCGGTGCGGAAATGGTCCCGGACGAACCGTAGTTGTAGAACCAGGGGAATTTGACGAACAGCCACTCCAGGAAAAACTGCGCCGCCAGCGTGGTGACCATCAGGTAAAAGCCTTTGATCCGCGAACTCGGCAGGCCGAAAACAAAACCCACCACTGCGCTGATCAGCCCGCCGCCGAGCAACGCGACGGGCAAGCCCAGTTCAGGCAAACGCAGCAAAAATCCATACGTGGCAAACGCCCCGACCGCCATGAACCCGGCCGCGCCGACCGAGGTCTGGCCGGTGTAACCGGTGAGCAGATTCAGGCCGAGCCCGGCCAGGGACAGCACCAGAAACGGGATCAGGATTGCGTTCAGCCAATAGTCGTTGCCGGTCAGCGGCACGACCACGAAGGCGATCAATAACAGGCCAAGTAGTCCAAACGGGATACGACGCTGGATCAACACCGACGGCGCGGTTTCGCGGGCAAGGGAAATGGACATGGGTTCAGACTCGCTCGATGGCGCGCTCGCCGAACAGGCCGGCGGGACGGATGTACAGGAAGGCCAAAGCCAGGACATAGGCGAACCACGGGGTGATGCCGCCGCCGATCAGCGGACCGACGTAGACCTCGGCGAGGTTCTCCGCCGCGCCGACAATCAGTCCGCCGACGATGGCCCCGCCAATCGAGGTGAAGCCACCGATGATCAGCACCGGCAACGCTTTGAGCACCACCAGCGACAGCGAAAACTGCACCCCTTGGCGAGCGCCCCAAAGCAGTCCCGCCACCAACCCGACAACCCCGGCCACGGCCCAGACGATCTGCCAGATCCGGTTGAGGTTGATGCCGATCGACAACGCGGCGGTGGTGTCATCCGCCACCGCCCGCAACGACACGCCGATGCGGGTCTTGTTGAACAGCAACGCCAGCACCGTCACCAGGACGATGGCGGCAGCGGCGGCAATCAGGTCGAACTGGCTGACCATCATCCCGCCGATGAACACCGGCACGTCGTCTATCCCTAAGTCCAGCGCCCGCACTTGCGACCCCATCAAGCCTTGTGCCAGGCCTTCGATGATGAAGGACAGCCCAAGCGTGGCCATGAACAAGGTGATCTGCGAGCGGTTGACCAGTGGCCGCAGCACCAGCCGTTCGATCAGCAACGCGCCGATGATCATCACCACCACGGTCAGCAACAGCGCCAGGGCAAACGGCACGCCCTGATCGTGCAGGCTGACGAAGGTCAGCGCGGCGAACAACAGCATCGCGCCCTGGGCAAAATTGAACACGCCGCTGGCCTTGTAGATCAGCACGAAGCCGATGGCGACCAGCGAATACATGGTCCCGGCGAGCAGGCCGCCGAGCAGGGTTTCGAAGAAAAATGTCATCAGTGCACCACTCCCAGATACGCCGCGATCACTTCGGGATCGGCCTGCACTTCGGCCGGCGTGCCGTCGCCGACCTTGCGCCCGTAATCAAGGACCACGACGTGGTCGGACAGGCCCATGACCACGCTCATGTCGTGCTCGATCAACACCACCGTGGTGCCGAGGTCGCGGTTAATGTCGGCGATGAAACGGGCCATTTCCTGTTTCTCTTCGGCGTTCATTCCGGCCATCGGCTCATCCAGCAGCAACAGGCGCGGGCCGGCGATCAAGGCGCGGCCGAGCTCTACGCGTTTTTGCAGGCCGTAGGACAGATTGCCCACCGGCACATCGCGATGCGCCTGCAGCTCAAGGAATTCGAGAATGCCCTGGGCTTGCTGGCGGAAGGCTTCGGCCTCGCGGCGTGCTCGCGGCAGGTTGAGTGCCTGTTCGATGAAGCTGCTGCGCAAGTGCCGCGACAGGCCGGTGAGGATGTTGTCGATCACGCTCATTTTCTTGAACAACGCGTTGTTCTGGAACGTGCGGCCAATGCCTCGGCGCGCAGCGGTCAACGGGTCGATGCGTTTGAACGGCTGTTGCTCGAAGACAATCGAACCGGCGTCGAAGCGGTACACGCCGTTCAGCACGTTGAGCAGCGAACTCTTGCCCGCGCCGTTGGGGCCGATCAGCGCGCAGATCTCGCCCCGACGCACGTCGAAGGACAGCTCGTTGATCGCTTTCACGCCTTTGAAGGACAGGGAAATGCCGCTGACTTGCAGGATGGAATCGGTCGAAGTCATGCGATGTCCTGTTTGAATTCAGTGAGCCAGGTTGGCGCGGCTTTCACCTCAGGCGTGCGCGTGGCTTGCCAGATGTAATGCAGGTTGTGAAAACCGAGCAGTCGCCGAACGCGATTCTTGATCAGGCGTTGCAGGCCTTTTTCCGGGTGAGCGATGGCCCACTCGCAAAGACGTCGACGCCAGGTGCCTTGCGCGGCGAGGCGACTGTCGATTTCCTCGGCCAGCAGTTGCAGACGTTCGGCCGACAGCAACAGCCCCGAAGGCGCCACCTCACGCCGGTCGCGACTGGCACTGCCGGGGCTTTCCGGGAAAGCCAGGGAGTGGCCGCTGTTCAGCCATTGCTCAAGCAACACCGTCAGGCCGGCCTGCCATTGCGTGCCCTCTTCGCTCCACAGTTGCGCGTTCTGGCGCCAACGGTTGAGGCGCTGCGGAGTGTCCACCGGGCCAAGCAGGTCGTTGAAGTTGAGCAGCGTTTGGCCCTGATTGAGCCACAGTTGCCGGGTCTGCCGGCCTTGAACGAAGGCGTGCGTGGGCCCGCTGCGCCAGAGGGTTTTGTGCAGGGATTCGGGGTCGAGGTTGTCCGGCAGGGTCAGCAACTGCCCGCCGATGTGTTGTGCGGCCAGGGCCAGCAGCAACAGATTCGGTTCGAACGCCCCGCTGAGGGCCAGGCGCGAATCTTCGGTAAAACCTTGCTGGCGCAAGCCGTCGGCCAAACGCTCGACATCGCGCAGTGCATCGATCCAGCGCCAGACAAACCACTGACCATGGCGCTTGTGACGCAGCGCCGGCTGCAACGGACTGACCTGCGCCCAGTGACGCAATTGCTCCAGCGCCGTGGGCAGCTCGACCCGCCACTCGGCGGTGTCCGCGAGGGGCGGACGTTTGAGTTCATGCACGCTCATGGGTTGACCTCCTGTTCATGGGCAAAAGCGTGCGGTGGTCCGCTGGGCCAAAATCTCTAAAACACCACCATCCCCTGTAGGAGCCGGCTTGCCGGCGATAGCGGCGTGACAGCCGACATCAATGCTGGATGTACCGGCCTCTTCGCGGGCAAGCCACGCTCCTACAGGGTTTTGTGTTGTCTGCAAATATCATCCACAACACGAATCCTGTAGGAGCCGGCTTGCTGGCGATGGCGGCGTGACAGCCGACATCAATGCTGGATGTACCGGCCTCTTCGCGGGAAAGCCACGCTCCTACAGGTTTTTGTGTCGTCCACGGATATCACCGGCAACACGTATCCTGTAGGAGCCGGCTTGCCGGCGATGGCGTCTAGGCAGACACCACTTTCTTCTCCTGCTGCCGCAACCCCGCCAAATCCCGATACCCCGCGCCCGGATGAATCTCCGGCAACCGCGCGCCCTCCCCGAACAACTTCTCGCGCAAGGTCCCCGGTGCGTACTCGGTCTTGTAGACCCCACGCTTCTGCAACTCCGGCACCAGCAGTTCCACGGCGTCGATAAAGGTTTCGTGCGTCAGCGCATAGGCCAGGTTGAAGCCGTCCACATCGGTCTCTTCAACCCACTCCTGCAAAAGATCGGCAACCGTCTCGGCACTGCCGACAAACAGCGGACCAAACCCGCCAATTCCGACCCAGTCCGCCAGTTCATTCGGTGTCCAGACCTTGTTCGGATCGGCCGTGGAGAACGCTTCCACTGCCGATTGGATGGCGTTGGTGTGCACATGCTTGAGCGGTTCATCCGGTTTGAACTGACTGAAATCGATCCCGGTCCAGCCCGAAATCAATGCCATCGCACCTTCATAGCTGACCCAGGTTTTGTATTCCTCGAACTTGGCTTTAGCCTTGGCATCGGTCTCACCGAGGATCACCGTTTGCAGGTTGAAGATCAGGATCTTCGACGGATCACGCCCGGCTTCGGCGGCGCGACGACGGATGTCGGCCACGGTCTTTTTCAGCAGCACTTTCGACGGCGCCGCCACAAACACGCATTCGGCATGTTCAGCGGCGAACTGCTTGCCACGATTCGACGCTCCGGCCTGGTACAGCACGGGCGTGCGTTGCGGTGACGGTTCGCAGAGGTGAATGCCCGGCACCTGGAAGTGTTTGCCGACGTGCTGGATTTCGTGAATTTTGCTCGGGTCACTGAAAATCCGACGCTCGCGATCGCGCAGGATCGCGCCCTCCTCCCAACTGCCTTCCCAGAGTTTGTAGCAAACCTCCAGGTACTCTTCGGCGTAGTCGTAACGGGCGTCGTGTTCGGTCTGGTTTTTCTGGCCGAGGTTCTTTGCGCCGCTTTCCAGATACGAGGTGACGATGTTCCAGCCCGCGCGGCCTTTGGTCAGGTGATCGAGGGTCGACAGGCGTCGGGCGAACGGATACGGGTGCTCAAACGACAGCGACGCAGTCAGGCCAAAACCCAGATGCTCGGTGACCAGCGCCATCGGCGGAATCAGTTGCAGCGGATCGTTGACCGGCACCTGCGCCGCCTGACGGATCGCCGCGTCACCGTTGCCGTTGTAGACGTCATAGATGCCGAGCACATCGGCAATGAACAACCCGTCGAACTTGCCGCGCTCGAGGATTTTCGCCAGATCGGTCCAGTATTCGAGGTCTTTGTATTGCCACGAACGGTCCCGTGGGTGCGCCCATAAACCGGGCGACTGGTGACCGACGCAGTTCATGTCGAAAGCGTTTAGACGAATTTCCCGGGCCATCAAACGGCGCTCCTGAAGCTTGGGGGATGAATGCCGTTAAGGCGAAAATTACCGATGAGGTGGAGTTTCCAGTGCAGCGGATCGTGCAGTGAGCCGGGCAATGTGGTGCGTTGCCCGGTGAGTTCAAACTCGGCGTGGCTTACGGTGTTGAGCGCCTCTGCACTGGCGAGGTGAGACTCGGCAATGGCGACGCTGACTTCGGTGTCGTCTTCGTGGCTATTCAAGAAATCGTCGGCACGTTCAAGCAGCGCGGCGGCGACTTCGATGCGGATCTGCACGTCGCCGAAACGGCTGATGACGTATGGGTCATCCTTGGTTTGAGTCTGCTGACGAACGAAGCGCAGGGTCGCATCGAGCAAACTGCGCGCGTTGTGCAAGTCATGCTGACTTTTGGCCAGGGGTTGCCCGGCAGCAATCGGTTGGGTCAATGCATTCATGGTGGACTCCTCAGTTCCAGGCGTGGCGCGCAGGCTTGACGCCGTTGAGCAGGTAGTTGCCGATCAGGTGGTATTTCCAGCGGGCCGGGTCGTGCAGCGTATGAGTGCGGGCGTTGCGCCAGTGGCGGTCAAGGTTGTACTTGCCGAGCACCGAGCGTGTGCCGGCCAGTTCGAAAAGTTTGCTGCTGGCGAGCAACGCGATTTCCGCCGAGAGAACTTTGGCCTGGGCGACCACCACCGAGGCGTTGGCCACTGTGTCTTCATTGGGATTGAGCAACGCCGCGTCGATGGCTTGCCCGGCTTTCTTGAGGATCACTTCGGTGCCGTGGACCCGCCATTCGAGATCGCCGATGGCGGCGATGCTGAACGGGTCCTGCCAGCCGTAGTCGTGTCCGCTGTCGATCCATGGTCGGGATTCACGGGCATAGCGCTTGGTTTCTTCCAGCGCGCCGACGGCGATGCCGGTGTCCACTGCGGCCTGAATGATCTGTGAAATCGGGCCGTCGGCGGTGGGTTCGTCGAACGCTTTGTGAGCCGGGATCACCGCGTTCAACGGCACCTTCACCGCATTCAACGTGACGCCGCCGCTGGCGGTGGTGCGCTGGCCAAAACCGTCCCAACTGTCGATCACGGTCAGGCCGGGATTGTCGCGCTCGATGAACGCGATGAACGCCTGGTTCTGCTCGTTGACCGCCACCGCCGGGACGATGTGCGCGAACAGCGCGCCGGTGCAGTAGAACTTCTCGCCGTCGATCTGCGCGGTGTCTTTGTCGAAACGAATGCGGGTTTCGAAGGCCCCGGCGTTTTTGCTTTTGGCTTCGGAGAAGGCGTTGCCGAAGCGGTAACCCTGCAAGACTTTGCTGAAGTAGTAACGCTTCTGCTCTTCGGTGGCGGTTTGCAGCAGGATGTCGAGCACGCCGAGGTGGTTTTGCGGGATCTGGCCGAGGGACGAGTCGGCGGCGGATATGATCTTGATCACTTCGGCGACGGTCACGTAGGAAACGCCGGCGCCACCGTAAGCCTTGGGAACGGTGATGCCCCAGAGGCCGCTGGCGGAAAACTCGTCGAGCTCGGCGACCGGCAAGCGGCGCTCGCGATCACGCACGCTGGCCTCGACGGCGAAGCGGGCAGCGAGTTTGTGAGCGACGGCGATTGCCTCGGCGTCCGAGCGGATCACATGGGCGGTGCGAGGGGGTTGGGCAGAGGCTGTCATGGGCCGACTCCGGGATTCTGGTGGATGCACCAGAGCTTTTGCAGGAGTCGTGCCTGAAATATTTTTTCTTATTTATCAGCTAGTTGAATAACTATCCGAGAAAGCCTTGCAGCTTTAAAACAACAAAGTGTCCATCCAGTGTTGGTCGACGAACAGTTAGATCACCACGTTTCGCACGAACCGTGCGGCGACCGGCCCATCATTGCGATAGCTGTGCGGCTGGTTGCTGGCAAACATATAGAACTCGCCGGCAGCGATCTCATGGGGCGTGTCGCTGAGCATCAGGGTCAGGCAGCCTTCGAACACATAGATCTGTTCGCTCCAGCCCTCGGCATCCGGTTGCGATGGGTATATTTCGCCCGGTTGCAGGCACCATTCCCACTGTTCCACTTCACGGGTGGCGGTGGCTTTGGACAGCAAAACGGCTTTGCTGCCCGGAATCACCCCGGCCCAGGCCAGTTCGTTGATGCGGCTCGGGTCGCGGGCGTCCGGCGCCTGGATCAGGTCGCTGAAGGCCACGTCCAGCGCTTCGGCCACGCGATCGAGGGTGGTCAGGCTGACGTTCTTCTCGCCGGCCTCGATAGCCACCAGCATGCGGCGGCTGACCCCGGACTTTTCGGCGAGCGCGGTCTGGCTCATGTCGGCGGCGTGGCGCAGACGCCGAACGTTCAGGCTGACGTGCTGAAGGACCGAAGCCCGTTGCGTTGAATCTTTGTGCACTATATTGCTCACTTGTCGGAGTTGGGCAGTATACTGCGCAACATTCGGCGCATTGTGCGTCGCCCTCAGGTAGCGCGCAAGGTCATGACGTCGTTGAACTCCTCCCCGGCTTCTTCCCGCAAGTTCAGCAAGGCCGAGTGCGTGCTGGTGCTGATCACCATGGTCTGGGGCGGGACTTTCTTGCTGGTGCAGCACGCGATGACCGTCAGCGGCCCGATGTTCTTCGTCGGCCTGCGCTTTGCCGCCGCCGCGTGCATCGTCGCCCTGTTCTCCTGGCGTCATCTGCGGGAAATGACCCTGTTCGAACTCAAGGCCGGCACCTTTATCGGCGTGGCGATCATGCTCGGCTACGGCTTGCAGACCGTCGGGTTGCAGAGCATTCCAAGCAGTCAGTCGGCATTCATTACCGCGTTGTATGTGCCCTTTGTGCCGTTGCTGCAATGGCTGGTGCTGGGGCGGCGTCCGGGGCTGATGCCGAGCATCGGGATCATGCTGGCCTTCACGGGGTTGATGTTGCTGTCTGGGCCTGCCGGTGCTTCGTTCAATTTCAGTCCGGGTGAAATCGCCACGCTGATCAGCGCCATCGCGATTGCCGCGGAAATCATTTTGATCAGCACCTACGCCGGCCAGGTCGATGTGCGCCGGGTGACGGTGGTGCAATTGGCGACCACCTCGGTGTTGTCGTTCTTGCTGGTGGTGCCGACTCAGGAAGTCATTCCTGACTTTTCATGGTTATTGCTGTGCAGCGCCCTCGGCCTCGGCGCGGCGAGTGCGGCGATTCAGGTGGCGATGAACTGGGCGCAGAAGAGCGTTTCACCGACGCGGGCGACGTTGATTTACGCGGGTGAGCCCGTGTGGGCCGGGATCGTCGGAAGGATCGCCGGGGAACGGTTGCCGGCGATTGCGTTGGTGGGCGCGGGGTTGATTGTGGCGGCGGTGATTGTGAGTGAGTTGAAGACCAAGGGTAAGGCTACTGCGGTCGAGGAAGAGTTGGAGCGCGAAATTCAGGGGTAAGCCTCAAGATTTGAAGCGCCTGATAAATCGTCTTCGCCCCTTGCGACCACGTCGACCTTCACCTCTTTGCCGTACAACCCGACATCCCGCGGCTCGACGCTGCGGAACATGCCAAACATATGATCGGCACCGCGCTCACTGGCACAGGCCTCTATTGACGGCATGCACGCCGCTCAAGCGGAAGGTGACGCATGAACCCGTACATATCGATGACCAACAATGATTGCGATATTCCGGTGCTGCTGGTCGCCATGTACACATCCCTCCTGTAGGAGCCGGCTTGCCGGCGATGGACGTTAACGATAACGCGGGCTGGCTGAATGAACGCGTTGCCCCGACGCTTTTCGCCGGCAAGCCGGCTCCTACAGGGGAATGCGTACGATCAAAGAGACGGGGCGGGCCGCCTCGCTTTGGCATTTGATCTTTTGGTGGCCCACTAATTTCGGACACTTACGCAGATCTCCTGTAGGAGCCGGCTTGCTGGCGATGGCGTCCGTCCAGTCAATAAAGATGTTGGTTGACCCACCGG
>NZ_JAHBDB010000037.1:0-51148 GCF_019956105.1 Pseudomonas sp. BF-RE-25 | reverse complement strand
GCGGTGGGTCAATCGACACATCTGTCGCCTGAAAGGACGCCATCGCCAGCAAGCCGGCTCCTACAGGGGGGAATTGTGGGGGGATGGGATTTAAATAATCTTGGCGCCGCGTGCCTGCAACAGCTCGCGCAGCACGGAGCGATGGCAGTGCGCTTCATCTTCGCAATAGCAGCCGACGGCCAGCGAGGTGTGATGGGAGAGGGCTGCCAACAGATCCAGCAACTGGCTGGGCGCAGACTGATTCATTTCAGCCTTGAACTTGCGCTTGAAGCCTTCCCAGGTTTTTTCATCTGTCGCCGCCTTGGCTTCGGCGACTAATTCAGCACTGGGCGACAGCAGTGGTTGCCACACATCATAAAAATCCCGGCGGGCAAACTCAGCCTTCGGTACGCCACGAGGCGGGCGGCGTACGGTGCCTAACCGAAGGCCTTCATCGGGCAGGCGCGGTGAGCCGAGTCGTACGATATGAATAGGCATGGCTTATGGGTGCCGCGAGCCGTCAAACCATTCCATCGCCGTGCGCCAGATGCAAATCCCCAGGAAATAGGCCGACATCAGCAACCAGAGCCCCATGACCATCGGGTTGATCACCGGATGGTTGATCACCAGCGACAAGCTGCACAGCAACCAGATGGCCGTCACAGCGATGTTGATCGGCATGAACCGGCGCACGCGAAACGGGTGCAGGAATTTCATCCGGGTCACGGTCAGCAACGCCAGGCCGATGACGGTGAGCAGGGTGATCCACGGCGACGGGGCGATGATGTACAGGCACAGCGCAACCACGTTCCACGCGGCGGGGAAGCCCTGGAAGTAGTTGTCTTTGCTTTTCATGTTGACGTTGCAGAAGCAGAACAGCGACGAGACCAGAATCAGTGACACGGTCAGCAGCAGGGTGTAGTCCGGCAACGGGATGTAACGATAGATAAACAGTGCCGGGATAAACACGTACGTCAGGTAGTCGATGACGAGGTCAAGGATCGAGCCGTCGAAGCTTGGCAACACTGACTGCACATTGACCTTGCGCGCCAGTGCGCCGTCGAGCCCGTCGACGATCAGTGCGACGCCCAGCCACAGCAGGCAATTGGTGGGCTGGTTTTCCAGCAGGGCGAGGGTGGCGAGGAAGGCTGTGACTACGCCAGTGGCGGTAAAACCATGGGCGCCCCATGCTTTGAGCCTGGCGATGTGTAGGGTGGATATCACGGGGGCGTTCTCCAGAAAGTGAAGCAAGCCAGTCATCACCCTCGTTGATCGGGGGCGGTGGCGAACCGGGTCGGGTTGCAGGTATCGACCGGAAATCCGGGAATAAGGTTCACCGTCTGTAAATCTTAGCTGGGTCGTCAAAAAATACTGTGGTGTTGGGGATGAAATCCTTCACCAAGGGGAATGTCGCTGTCGGACTGCGCTTGCGTCCATTTCAGGGGGGGCTGACCTGATTTTGTGGATGTACCCGGAACCCTTGTGGGAGTGAGCCTGCTCGCGATGGCTGTGTATCAGGCGGCTATTTTTTTTGAGGGTGTACATATCCATTCCTGCGGTAACGGCGGCTATTGGTTTCGCTCTTACAGCGAGTCCCTTTTTCAAACGCCAAAAAGGAACCAAAAGGCTTTGCCCCTGACGTACGGTGGCTCACCAAGGCTCGCCATGCCCTCGCTCCGGTCCTGCTCCGTGGGCCCGCCGCCATCGGCCATCCCTGGCCGGGGGCGGCTAACCCGGCATCCATGCCGGGTTGCCCACTGCGCAGAACCTGCGCTCGGCCTTCCGACGGGGCAGATCAAAAGCCAAAGCCAAAGCCAAAGCCAAAGCAAAAACGAGGCGGCCTGCCAGCCGGCCTGGCTCTTTGCTCGTACGCACACTTGCGCGCTGTGGTGGCCGCATAAATTCTGACATTTACGCACTCCCCCTGTAGGAGCCGGCTTGCTGGCGATGGCGTCCTTCCAGCCGACCTTTCACTCACGAATGTCCGCAACCCCCTGTAGGAGCTGGCTTGCCGGCGATAGCGTTCGTGTAGCCAATCAACAGGTGACTGACCCTCCGCCATCGCCAGCAAGCCGGCTCCTACAGGGAATCGCGTACGCTTTTGATTTTCGCCACTCATCAGGCCGAGCGTTAGCTCACCTTCTGCTTTTCGAAAGTGACTCGCCGTAAGGGCGAAACCGCCAGCCGCCATCACCAAAACAATGGATATACCCCCAAACGCTTGAACACCAAAGGCAGCGAAGTCAGCCAAACGGTAATGGCGCAACGGCGTACGAGGACTATCGTTGCCTGACTGGATAACTCCAACCGATGAGGACGTCGTCATGAACACCAGCGATTTGCTCGAACAACTCTTGCGAGCCGGCCAGGGCTCGATGACGCAGCAAGGTGGCATGGGTGGCATGGGTGGCGGTCTTGGCGGGTTACTCGGTGGCCTGTTGGGCGGCGGTGGCGGTGGCGGTGCAAACGCCGGGTTGGGCGGTTTGCTCGGGGGCTTGCTGGGCGGCGGTTCGGCCATGGGCGGCGCGACCCAGCCTCGCTCGGGTGGGGGCACCAACTACGCGGCGTTGGCGTCCCTGGGGATGATGGCTTTTCAGGCGTATCAGGCCTGGCAAAGCAGTCAGGCGGCCGCGCCGCAACAGGCGCCGCGCACCGTGGATCTGCTCTCCGGCCCGGAAGTCGAGGACCACAGCCACGCGGTCCTGCGCGCATTGATCGCGGCGGCGAAGGCCGATGGCCGGATCGACGCCGCCGAGAAACAAATGATCAGCACTGAAATCGGCCGCCACACCGATGACCCGGAATTGCAGCAATGGCTGGATGATGAAGTCGCCCGGCCGCTGGATCCCGCGGATGTGGCGCAATCGGCGACGGACCCGGCGATGGCGGCGGAGATGTACCTGGCCAGCGTGATGCTGGTGGACGATCAGCAAGACGCCGAGCGCAGCTACCTGGATGAACTGGCGGCGGCGTTGCAGATAGATCCGCAGTTGCAGGTGCATCTGGAGCAGCAGGCCAAGGGTGGCGCGGTTTGACTGATAGCTTTTTGTAGGAGCCAGGCTTGCCGGCGAAGGCGTACTGACAGGCCCCTTCGCCGGCAAGCCTGGCTCCTACAGAGGCTGCGGTGATTTCGGAATCAGAAACGTAACCCCGTGCGCTTCGGCAATCTCCAGGATTCGCGGCAAATCCTCCGGCACCCTCAGCCGGTCCACCGCCGTAAAAAACTGGCCGCCGCGTGGATCGGACACCACGCCAATCATCCTCGCGGTCGCGCTGATGTTCTTGTAGGCATGGATCGACCCACCGGGAATATGCACGTAGCCGCCGGCAGAAACAGTGGTGGACTTGCCCTCGACCGTCACTTCGACCTGCCCGTCGGTAACGTAGAAAGCCTCGTCCCATGGATGGAAATGCAGCGGCGGCCCGCCCCCTTGCACGCCTTCCTGAATGTGCATTTCAAAGGGTTTGCTCAGATCGCCGCCAGCGAGAACCGTGATCGCCTCACCCACCACATTGACCGGCCCCGGGGTTTTTTCGGGGGTGATGACGTGAACCGTTCGCATGATTGCTCTCCGGAGGATGTGTCCACTCCCGCTGAGTATATTCACTTGCCAGCGTGCCCAGTGCCCGGCCATCTGCCCGTCTGTCAGGGCAGTTTCAACCCCGATTGAATTTTTCTCCCGGCGTATCGCTCTGCTGCTCAGGCAATCACTGCCGAGATGCGGCGGCGGGTGGGAGTGAAGACGTAGCAGGATCTAAAGCCTGACGCTGACAGAGCGCCTGCGTCGTGGCGGCGAGCACGACTCGCCGCCACGACGATGATTACTTGCTGACAGCCGCCGCCAGCAGAGGCCCAGCCTGCTCATCGGTGAGTGCCGCATGAACCTCCATGCTCATCAGGTCACTCCATTGCAGCACCCATTTTTGAATCTGTACGGCATCGTCGGTTTCCGCGATGCCAAAACCGCTCGAGCCACCGACGGCATGCCAGCGCCCGAGCATCTTGACGCCGGGGGGCGGGGCACCTTGGGTTTCGAGAAAGCGCTTGATCACGCTGTTGCGGTTTTGCGGACTGATTGACCAACTGACCATGAATAACATCTGCCACCTCCTGATAGGGATTGGCACCTGTTGCTCTTCGCGCACCTGGCTGGCGCCGGGACCACGGTCACGCCTGTTTCCCGCTTCATCCTGACGGGCTTGAATGTCTTTCTCCCTTTGAGAAGGCATAGCAGCGCGCCGGGATTCGCGTACGACCGCTGATCCTCTTTCGTGGCATTCGGGATTGTTCGGGGGCATTCAGCCGTCAAGCGTCGCGCAGCAGGTCGTTGGCGTTGAGCAGTTCGTAGGCGATTTCCGGACGTTTCTCCAGCCCGCGACGAATCGCGGCCGGGATCGCCTGGCGGGTTTTGCGGCACAGCCCCGGCAATTCGCCGATGGAGATGGCGATGCCGCGCATGGTGCGGACTTCGTTGAAGCCGGGGGCGATTTCGACCCGGATGCCCAGTTGTTCGAACATCCGCTGTTGCAGCCGTTCGAGGTCGCTCAGGCTCTGGAGGTTTTCCAGGCGGTCGAGCAGGCGTTTTTCCTCGGTGCGGGTCAGGAACAGGATGCGCAGGTCCGCGCCCGCTTTTTCCAGCAGCGGTTCACGCTCGCAGTTGCAGGCACCGGGCGGGCAGGGTTGGCGGATCGGCATCGATGTGGTCATAGGGTTCAATCATAGAGCGCCCTTTGTGTGTTTGCCCATATGCCCCGACTCTTGCGGATGTACCCGGTCCCTGTAGGAGCTGGCTTGCCGGCGATAGCGGTCTATCCGGCGACTATTTTCTTTCAGGTGTACATATCCATTTCTGCGGTTATGGCCGCTATTGGTTTCGCCCTTACGGCGAGTCACTTGGAAAAGCCCCAAGTAACCAAGGGCTCTTGCCCCTTTCGTTCGGTGGCTCGCTCCGGTCCTGCTCCGTGGGCCCGCCGCGATCGGCCATCCATGGCCGTGCGCGGCTAACCCGGCATCCATGCCGGGTTGCCCACTACGCAGAACCTCCACTCGGCCTCTCGAGGGGGCGTGTACCTCAAGATCAAAAGCTGAAGGCGAGCTAACGCTCGGCCTGATGAGTGGTGAAAATCAAAAGCGTACGTGCCCCCTGTAGGAGCCGGCTTGCCGGCGAAAAACGTCTAGGCGACGCGTTCATTCAGGCAGCCCGCGTTATCGTTGGCGCCCATCGCCAGCAAGCTGGCTCCTACAAGGGAAATGCATATGCATTTGGATAAATACGATCGACTGTAGGAGCCGGCTTGCCGGCGAAAAACGTCTGGGCAACGCGTTCATTCAGACAGCCCGCGTTATCGTTGACGTCCATCGCCAGCAAGCTGGCTCCTACAGGGGGAATGCGTACGAGCAAAGAAACAGGTCGGCTGGCAGGCCGCCTCGCTTTGGCTTTTGATCTTGATCTGCCCCGTCGGAAGGCCGAGTGGAGGTTCTGCGCAGTGGGCAACCCGGCATGGATGCCGGGTTAGCCGCCCCCGGCCATGGATGGCCGATGGCGGCGGGCCCACGGAGCAGGACCGGAGCGAGGGCATGGCGAGCCTTAGCGAGCCACCGAACGAAAGGGGCAAGAGCCCTTTGGTTACTTTGGGGCTTTTCCAAAGTGACTCGCCGTAAGGGCGAAACCAATAGCCACCGTAACCAAAAAACGGATATGTACACCATCAAAAAAGCCCTAAGCCTGCCTAAACCTCATCAACTTCTTCAACAAAGGCCGCCCAACCATCAACAAAAAAACCGGCCCCCCCACCACCAGATAAAAGTAATAAGTCACCGCCCGCCAAATCAAAATCGCCGCCGCCGCAGTGGATTTCCCCACCATGGGCGCCAGCAATGCAGCCGAGGTCAATTCCGCCGCCCCGGCGCCTCCCGGCAACAGGCTGAACTGCCCCGCACTCAGCGAAAGCATCTGAATCAAAAAGCTCCAGGCCCACTGCAAGTCCGCGCCGAGCCCGCGCAACGCCAGGTACAACACGCTATAGCGCAGCACCCAATGCACACAGGTCAGGGCAAACACCTTGATCAATGTCCGAAAGGGCAACTTCAGCGTGTCAGTGAACGCCGCAAGAAAGTGCAGGAGTTTTCGCGCCCAGCGCAGGCGCGTGGTGCCTTTGACATTGAGGCGTGCGAGCAGCCGCCCGCTCAGGCGAATCAGCAGCCGATGGTAGCGCGCGATCACCACACAACTGAGCAGCCCGCCGAACATCGATATCGCACTGACGGTCAGTAGCCACTCCATGCGTTCGCTGAGGTGCTGGAACAGCGCATAAATCAGAATCCCGCTTAACGCGCAGAGAAAGAACAGCAGATCGCTGAGTTGGTCCATGGCGAAAACCGCGCTGCCCCGTGCCGGCCTCACCCCGTTGCGCGCCAGCAGCGCCATGATGGTCAGCGGTCCGCCGCTGCCGCCCGGTGTGGCGCAGTAGGCGAACTCGGCAGCCATCACCACGCCGAGGCTTTTGACCGGGCTGACCTTGTCGCGCTCATCGCCCAGCAACAGGCGCAAACGCATCGTGTTCACCACCCAGCACAGCAGGATCATGCCGAACATGATCAGCAACCAGCTCAGTGGAAAGCTTTGCAATCGCGACCAGGTCTGGTTGCCACCCAGCAGCAGCGGAATCAGCACCGCCGCGAGCAGCGCGACAAACAGCAGAATCCCCCGGCTCATGCGGCGCGACCGACACGGTCGCTGTGCAGCGCCAGCCAACGAGCCTTGGTCATCGGCATGCGGCCTTGGTCGAGTAATCGCTTGAGGGTGTGCAGCCAGTAATCGCGCGCGAACCGATGACGCATGTCCACCGGGTGCAGGCCTAGACGAATTACCGGCGCCTGGCGCAAGCGTTGTTCGCGCTGATCGCTGACGATCTTCGACAAACCTCGCCGCCATGCGCTGCGCGCACTCCAGACCAGTCCCGGCGCATCGACCGGGGTGAAATCCGGCAGACGAAAAAGATGCTGTGGATCGCTGGTGTAACTCAGGGGTAACTGGCGCAAGGCCCGGCGCGTACCTTCGCTCATCAACCAGGCCGGAGCGACGAACCCTTCGAGCGGCCAGTGATAGCGATGAAACAGCTCGATACCTGCGCGCAGACGCGCGAGGGCCGCGTCCTGCGACAGCGTGTAGAACTCGCCTTCACGGGTATAAATGCGGCGCATGAACCAGTCTCGTGGCGTGTTGGGCGGCGGCTCGTCATCACAATGAAAATAGCCGTGCAGCGCCAGTTCGTCACCTCGGGCGACACGACCGGTCAGCAGGCGGCGCAACCCCGGGTGTGCCTCCAGATCGTTGTGTCTGTGGTAATCCGGCACCACCAGCCAGGTCATCGGCACTTTGCCCAAGTTGTCGACGGCTTCGACAAAAGGTTGGTAATCGGCCCAGGTGTGCGGCGCGACGTCATGCAGCACGAGTAACAGGCAGGGCGCGGTCATGGACTCAACCATTGGCGGCCAGCGGCCATTGATTGCCGAGGACGGCGTGATAGTGGCCCAACAGGCTGTCGACCACCGTGTCCCACGAGTATTCCCGTTCGACATGGAGGCGCGCTTGTTGGCCGAACGCGGCACTGCCTGAACTGAACAGCTCCCGCACCGCATTGGCCATCGCCACCGGGTCGTTCGGCGCGCACAGCAGCCCGCATTCTGCGCTGATGATTTCTTCAAAGGCTCCCGCCGCCACGGCTACCACCGGAATGCCGCTGGCCATGGCTTCGAGGATCACCAGGCCAAACGTTTCCTGATCTCCGGCATGCAGCAGCGCATCGGCGCTGGCCATCAACTTCGCCACCTGCGTGACGGGGCAGAACTCATGGATGACGGTGACGTTGTCCGGGACCACGACCGGCATCGACGACCCCACCAGCAACAGGTGATAACGCCGTCCCAGGCGCCGCATGCATTCCAGCAACACCGGCAGGTTTTTTTCCTTGGAACCACGCCCGGCAAAAATCAGCAGGTGCGTGTTTTCATTGATGCCCAGTTGCGTGCGCAGGCTTGGATCCCGGGCATCGGGATGAAAGGTTTGCAGGTCGACGCCCAGGGTTTGGACGAAAACGTTGTTCACGCCCAGGCTGGTCAGTTTGTCGGCCATGATCCGGCTCGGCGCCAAGACCCGGTCGAAGTTGCCGTAGAGCTTTTTGACATACGCTTCGACGTTGGTTGTGACCCAATTGCCCATGCGATTGCTGACCAGCAGCGGCAAGTCCGAGTGATAGAAGCCGATCACTGGCACGTCGAGTTGGCGGCGGGCGTCGAGCGCCGCCCAGGCTGTGAGGTACGGGTCGCCGACCTCGATCAGATCGGGCTGCAAATCCTGCAGGACATTTCGCCAAGGGGCGAGACGGAGAGGGAAACGATAACCCTTGCCGAAGGGCAGGGCAGGGGCCGGAACCGTGTAAACGCCGTCCTGTTCACTCAAGTGTGAGCCGGGGATCAGCAGGCTGTGGCGAATGCCGGGCTTGACGCCCAGACGACGGTGTTTTGCATCCAGATACGTGCGCACGCCACCGCTGGCAGGGGCGTAGAACATGGTTATGTCCGCGATGTGCACGATGAACATCCCTCCGGTCCGTTGTACTCCCTTGGTTGACCTTAATGAAGAATAGATGTTCGGCTGGGGTTTTGTGGTGGGGTGTCAGCGAGTTATGCAGTGGTTGGCAGGACGCCATCGCCGGCAAGCCGGCTCCTACAAGGGCGACGCTGATCCCTGTAGGAGCTGGCTTGCCAGCGATGAGGCCTTCAGACGCGCATTAGATCCGGAAACTACCGACCAACTGCTTGAGACGCGCCGCCTGCTGTTCCAGGTCCGAACACGCCCGCAACGTCGATTGCAGGTTTTCCACCCCTTCCTGGTTGAGCGTATTGATCTCGGTAATGTCGACGTTGATCGATTCCACCACCGCCGTTTGTTCCTCGGTCGCCGTCGCCACGGACTGGTTCATCCCGTCGATTTCACCAATGCGCAACGTCACGCTGTTCAGG
This sequence comes from Pseudomonas sp. BF-RE-25, assembly GCF_019956105.1. NCBI lineage: Bacteria > Pseudomonadati > Pseudomonadota > Gammaproteobacteria > Pseudomonadales > Pseudomonadaceae > Pseudomonas > Pseudomonas sp. BF-RE-25. Next base: position 42,144 of record NZ_JAHBDB010000037.1, on the reverse strand, counting down.
CGTTCGCCCGCCAGGTTGGCGATTTCCACGCTGTCCTGACTGTGGCGCTGGCTGTCGCTCATGGTGCTGACGGATTCGCGGGCGCCGATTTGCAGCTCCTCGATCATGGTCTGCACCTGCTGCGCCGACTCCTGGGTGCGATGCGCCAGGTTGCGCACTTCATCGGCCACCACGGCAAAACCACGCCCGGCTTCACCGGCTCGGGCAGCTTCGATCGCGGCGTTCAGCGCCAGCAGGTTGGTTTGCTGGGAAATGCTGGTGATCACTTCGAGAATCTGCCCGATGTTCACCGTTTTGCTGTTCAGCGATTCGATGTTGGTGCTCGAAGCGCTGAGCATGCTCGACAGTTGGTTCATCGCGACAATGCTGCGATCCACCACCTGTTGGCCGTCTTCGGCGAGGTTTCGGGCATCGCTGGCCTGGCTCGACGCCTGGGCTGCATTGCGCGCGATTTCCTGGGCTGCGGCACCGAGCTGATTGATCGCGGCGGCGACGCTGCTGGTGCGCGAAGCTTGCTGGTCGGAGTTGTACATCGACGAGTTGGAAGCCGCGACTACACGCAGTGCCACTTCGTTGACCTGACCGGTGGCCGAAGACACTTCGCGGATCGAACCGTGAATGCGCTCCACGAAACGGTTGAACGCGGTGCCCAGGAGGCCGAATTCATCGTTGTTCTGAATCGTCAGGCGTTTGGTCAGGTCGCCCTCACCGTCGGCAATGTCGGCCATGGCGCGGGTCATGACGTGCAGCGGCTGGATCAGGATGCGGATCAGCATGCCCAGCAAGGCAATGATGATCGCAACTGCGATGACGGTCGCAACGACCGCCGAGGCGCGGAAATCGCTGAGTTTCGCGAAGGCTTTGTCCTTATCCACCGACAGACCGATGTACCAGTTGACGGAAGACAGGCCTTTGATCGGGGTGAAAGTGACGATGCGGGTTTTGCCATCGACTTCCACTTCACTGAAATCGCTGCTGATGCGCGGTGTATTTTTCGGGTACGACTCAGCCAGGGATTTCATCACCAGCGCTTTGTCCGGGTGCACCAGGATCTTGCCGTCGGCGCTGATCAGGAACGCATAACCCATGCCATCGAAGTCCAGCGCATTCAGGCTGTCGGCGATCACTTGCAGGCTCAGGTCACCACCGACCACACCGATGTTTTGACCGTCCTTGAGCACACTGTTGACGATGGAGATGACCAGTTGGCCAGAGGCCAGATCGATGTAGGGTTCGGTCAGCGCCGAGCCACTGGTGCTTTGGGCGCTTTTGTACCAAGGACGGGCGCGCGGGTCATAGCCATCCGGCATTTTGCTGTCCGGGCGGATGATGAAGGTGCCATCCTTGTTGCCAATGTAAGCGCCCATGAAGGTCGACGTCACCGCCTTCTGCTCCAGCAGCTTGGTGACGTTGCCGATGTCCGGGTTCAGCGCGGCGTTTTGTGCGAGGTTTTCGATCAGCAGACTGCGCCCGGTCAGCCAGGTCTGGATATTGTTGGCAGTCACGCTGCCCATTTTTTGCAGATTCTTGTCCAGGTCCTCACGAATGGCGTTGCGCTGTAGATAGTCGTTGTACAGGGTGAACGAGGCGAACGCGGCAATGACGATGAGGGCGGCGGCAAGCAGGATTTTATGGCTGAAGCGCAGATTTTTGTTCATGGCTTGGGGTTCCGCTAAGGTCTTAATGCCCAAGGCGTGCTTTTATAAGGAAGCGCGCAGTGGGCGGTCATGAAAACAAGCTGATATTTCCGTCCTCTCCTTGGGGGGATTACCGAAGCTTTTCAGTCTTTTATATCGGCCGTGCAGAATTAAAGATTAACCATGGGTGACCAAATGCCTGATTCATCGCAACTCGTTATCGGTGCCGATCTCGCGGGGCAACCGATCGCCCAGGCCATGCGCCTGGCGAACCGTCACGGTCTGGTCGCGGGCGCTACCGGGACCGGCAAGACCGTCACCTTGCAACGACTGGCCGAAGCGTTCAGCGATGCCGGCGTGGCGGTGTTCGCGGCGGACATCAAAGGTGACCTCTGCGGCCTCGGCGCTGCCGGCAACCCGCAGGGCAAGATCGCCGAGCGAATCGCCGGGATGCCCTGGTTGAATCACACACCGCAGGCGTACCCGGTCACTTTGTGGGACATTCACGGCCAGTCTGGTCATCCCTTGCGCACAACCTTGAGCGAAATGGGCCCGCTGTTGATTGGTGCCCTGCTGGAGTTGACCGACAGCCAGCAATCGGCGTTGTACGCCGCGTTCAAGGTGGCGGACCGCGAAGGCCTGTTGCTGCTGGACTTGAAGGACCTGAAGGCACTGCTCAATCACCTGCGCGACCACCCCGAATTGCTGGGCGACGACGCCGCGCTGATGACCACCGGTTCCAGCCAGGCCTTGTTGCGCCGATTGGCGACCCTGGAACAACAAGGTGCTGAAGCCTTGTTCGGCGAGCCGGCGCTGCAACTCGAAGACATTCTGCAACCGACCGCCGAGGGGCGCGGGCGCATTCACTTGCTCGATGCCAGTCGTCTGGTGCACGAAGCGCCGAAGGTCTACGCGACGTTCCTGTTGTGGCTGCTGGCTGAACTGTTCGAGCAACTGCCGGAGCGCGGCGATGCCGACAAACCGCTGCTGGCGCTGTTTTTCGACGAGGCCCATTTATTGTTTGCCGATACGCCCAAGGCGTTGCAGGAGCGATTGGAGCAAGTGGTGCGGCTGATTCGCTCGAAAGGTGTGGGCGTGTATTTCGTCACCCAATCGCCGGGCGACTTACCGGATGACGTGCTGGCGCAGCTCGGCCTGCGTATCCAGCATGGTTTGCGTGCGTTCACTGCCAAGGAGCAGAAGTCCCTGCGTGCGGTAGCCGAGGGCTTCCGGCCAAACCCGGCGTTCGATGCCTTGTCGGTGCTGACCGAACTGGGGATCGGCGAGGCGCTGGTCGGCACATTGCAGGACAAAGGCACGCCGGAGATGGTCCAGCGCGTCCTGGTGGCACCGCCGCAATCACGGATCGGGCCGCTGAGCGAAACCGAGCGCACGCTGCTGATCGCCGGCTCGCCGTTCAAAGGGCGGTATGACAAACCGGTGGATCGCGAATCGGCCTATGAAGTGCTGATGGGGCGCAAAGGCCTGGCGCCGGAACCCGAAGCGGCGCCGGGCAAGGCTGCTGCGGAGGAACCGAGCTTCACCGACAAGGCTGGAGAGTTTCTCGGCACGGCGGCAGGGCAGGCGCTGAAATCGGCGATGCGACAGGCGGCCAATCAGCTTGGTCGGCAACTGGTGCGCGGTTTGATGGGGTCGTTGCTCGGCGGCAGCAAACGCCGCTAATTTCCTGACGGATGCATCCCCTCGTAGGAGCGAGGCTTGCCCGCGAAGCTTTTGGCGCCCTCAAGGGCCTCTTCGCGGGCAAGCCTCGCTCCTACAGGGGCCGTGTCAGTCTTTGGGTTTGGCGTGTGCCGCCAATCGCTCCAGCGCCGCCCGCAGGTTCGGATCGCTGATCCCCTCAGCCGTCGCTTGTATGGTCGCCCCCGCATCCGTCGACAAACTGATGGTATGCCCGGCCGCGCCTTGCTGAACGGTCGGCGGCTGCACCTTGAACAGAATCCGCGTCAGGCTGGCGAACTCATCAAACATCTGCAACTGCCGTTGCAGACGCTTCTGTTGATAACGCAGACGCGTTGCCCAATGACCGTCAGTGACAATCAGCAACAGGCTGCCTTCGCGCCACGACGCCACATGGCAATGCTCGCGCGCAGCGGGCTGCAATTGGCTTTCGAGCAGACGTTGTAAATGACCCAGGCGTTGAGCATGGCCAAAAATGGCTTTCAGCGGTTTGGCTTCGCGAAGCAGAACGGCGGGTGCTCTGGCCGTAAGAGGGCGAAATGCCATGATCAGACACCTGAAGTAACAGAGCGACCATGGTAGCAGAAAGCACTGGATGCGCCCGACCCATTGCTTTGCGCGCGCTTTACCCATTAAATCAACAAGTAACTTCTGCCGTCAGTGGCTTGAAGTTCAGCAAAAAGCCCTTATTTTAAGTGAGCCCCGTAACAGCGCAGTGCATGCATCGTGGAACAACGCCACTTTCCTCACCATCGTTTCCGGGTAGAATGCTCGTTCGCATGCGGCCATGAGGGCTGCACGGGCGACTCACGGGGCCGCCCTCCATCCCTTTAGTGTGGAAGATCCTGCCGATATGTTTGCGCCTTTGTTAAAGAAACTTTTTGGAAGCAAGAACGAGCGTGAAGTCAAACGCATGCTCAAGACGGTGCAACTCGTCAATGCCTTCGAAGAGCAAATGGTGGCCCTTTCGGACGATCAATTGCGTGCCAAGACGGATGAGTTCAAGGCCCGCATCGCCAAAGGGGAAACCCTCGACAAGCTGCTGCCAGAAGCCTTTGCGGTCGCCCGCGAAGCCGGTAAGCGCGTCATGGGTATGCGCCACTTCGATGTCCAGCTGATCGGCGGCATGACCTTGCATGAAGGCATGATCGCGGAAATGCGTACCGGTGAAGGCAAGACCCTGGTGGCCACACTGGGCGTTTACCTCAACGCGCTGTCCGGCAAAGGCGTGCACGTTGTTACCGTGAACGACTATCTGGCCCGCCGTGACGCCAACTGGATGCGTCCGCTCTACGAATTCCTCGGCATGACGGTCGGTGTGGTTACACCTTTCCAGCCGCCGGAAGAGAAACGTCAGGCCTACGCCGCCGACATCACCTACGGCACCAACAACGAATTCGGTTTCGACTACCTGCGCGACAACATGGCGTTCAGCATGGAAGAAAAATTCCAGCGCGAACTCAACTTTGCCGTGATCGACGAAGTCGACTCCATCCTCATCGACGAAGCCCGTACCCCGCTGATCATTTCCGGTCAGGCCGAGGACAGCTCGAAGCTGTACATCGAGATCAACAAACTGATCCCGCAGTTGCAATTGCACGTCGAAGAAGTCGAAGGCGAAGTCACCAAGGCCGGCCATTACACCGTCGACGAGAAGACCCGTCAGGTCGAACTCAACGAAGCCGGTCACCAGTTCATCGAAGACATGCTGACCCGAGTCGGCCTGCTGGCTGAAGGCGAGAGCCTGTATTCGGCGCATAACCTGGGCCTGCTGACCCACGTCTATGCCGGCCTGCGTGCGCACAAGCTGTTCAACCGCAACGTTGAATACATCGTGCAGGACGGTCAGGTTGTCCTGGTCGACGAACACACCGGTCGTACCATGCCGGGTCGCCGTTTGTCCGAAGGCCTGCACCAGGCCATCGAAGCCAAGGAGAACCTGAACATCCAGGCCGAAAGCCAGACGTTGGCGTCGACCACGTTCCAGAACTACTTCCGTCTGTACAACAAGTTGTCCGGCATGACCGGTACCGCAGACACCGAAGCGTTCGAATTCCACCAGATCTACGGTCTGCAGGTCATGGTGATCCCGCCGAACAAGCCTTTGGCGCGTAAAGACTACAACGACCTGGTGTTCCTGACCGCCGAAGAGAAATACGCGGCGATCATCAACGACATCAAGGAGTGCATGACTCACGGCCGTCCGGTGCTGGTGGGTACTGCAACCATCGAAACTTCCGAACACATGTCTGCGCTGCTGCAGAAGGAAGGCATCGAACACAAGGTCCTGAACGCCAAGTTCCACGAAAAAGAAGCCGAAATCATTGCCCAGGCCGGTCGTCCAGGCGCACTGACCATCGCCACCAACATGGCCGGTCGTGGTACCGACATTCTGTTGGGCGGCAACTGGGAAGTGGAAGTCGCGTCTCTGGAAGACCCGACGCCGGAGCAGATTGCCCAGATCAAGGCCGACTGGCAGAAGCGTCACCAGCAAGTGCTGGAGTCGGGTGGCTTGCAGGTGATTGCGTCCGAACGTCACGAATCGCGCCGTATCGACAACCAGTTGCGTGGTCGTGCCGGTCGTCAGGGTGACGCCGGTTCCAGCCGTTTCTACCTGTCGCTGGAAGACAGCCTGATGCGCATCTTTGCCTCTGACCGGGTGAAGAACTTCATGAAAGCATTGGGCATGCAGTCCGGTGAAGCGATCGAGCACCGCATGGTGACCAACGCCATCGAGAAGGCTCAGCGCAAGGTTGAAGGCCGTAACTTCGACATTCGTAAACAACTGCTCGAGTTCGACGACGTCAACAACGAACAGCGTAAAGTGATCTATCACATGCGCAACACGTTGCTGGCCGCCGACAACATCGGTGAAACCATCGCCGACTTCCGTCAGGACGTACTCAACGCGACCGTCAGCGCTCACATTCCACCGCAATCGCTGCCTGAGCAGTGGGACGTGGCGGGTCTGGAAGCGGCGTTGCAGAGCGACTTCGGTGTGGCGCTGCCGATCCAGCAATGGCTCGACGAAGACGATCACCTGTACGAAGAAACCCTGCGCGAGAAGCTGATGCAGGAGCTCATCGCGGCGTACAACGAGAAAGAAGACCAGGCGGGCGCCGACGCGCTGCGCACCTTCGAGAAGCAAATCGTTCTGCGCGTGCTGGACGACCTGTGGAAAGACCACCTGTCGACCATGGATCACCTGCGTCACGGCATCCATTTGCGTGGCTATGCGCAGAAGAACCCGAAGCAAGAGTACAAGCGCGAGTCGTTCACGCTGTTCTCCGAGCTGCTGGATTCGATCAAGCGCGACTCGATCCGTGTGCTGTCGCACGTTCAGGTTCGCCGCGAAGACCCGATCGAAGAAGAGCAACGCCTGCGCCAGGAAGCCGAAGCACTGGCGGCGCGCATGCAGTTCGAGCACGCTGAAGCACCTGGTCTCGAGCAACCGGAGCTGCTGGGTGAAGAGGTCGATGTAGCCCTCGCCGTAGCGCCGGTACGCAACGAACAGAAGCTGGGCCGCAACGAACTGTGCTACTGCGGTTCGGGCAAGAAGTTCAAGCATTGCCACGGGCAGATCCAGTAAAACCCGTTTCATACGCTGAAATACCCGCGCCGCGACCGGCATCAGCCGTCGCGGCGTTTTGCCATTTACACCACCGTTCTTCCTGAAAGCGGTGCAGACATCATTTATTAAGGAGCGCATTCATGGCTGTTGGTCTTGGTCCTTTGCCAACGTTGCACCCGGTTGCCGGTTTTGAACTCGGTATCGCCTCGGCCGGCATCAAGCGTCCTGGACGCAAGGATGTCGTGGTCATGCGCTGCGCCGAAGGTTCCACCGTGGCAGGCGTGTTTACCCTGAACGCCTTTTGCGCCGCTCCGGTGATCCTGGCCAAGCAGCGTGTGCAAGGTCCGGTGCGTTACCTGCTGACCAACACCGGCAACGCCAACGCCGGCACCGGCGAACCGGGTCTGGCGGCCGCCGAGCGCACCTGCGCGAAACTGGCTGAGCTGACTGGCGTCGATGCCAGCCTGGTGCTGCCGTACTCCACCGGTGTGATCGGCGAACCGCTGCCGGTCGAGAAAATCGAAGGCGCGCTGCAAGCCGCTCTCGACGACCTGTCGGTGAACAACTGGGAAGCTGCCGCCACCGGCATCATGACCACCGATACCCTGCCGAAGGGCGCCAGCCGCCAGTTCCAGCATGACGGCGTGACCATCACCGTTACCGGCATCAGCAAAGGCGCGGGCATGATCCGTCCGAACATGGCAACCATGCTCGGCTACATCGCCACCGACGCCAAAGTCTCCCGCGACGTGCTGCAAAACCTGTTGCTGGACGGCGCCAACAAGTCGTTCAACCGCATCACCATCGACGGCGACACCTCGACCAACGACTGCTGCATGCTGATCGCCACCGGTCAGGCGGCACTGCCGGAAATCACCTCCGCCAGTGGTGAACTGTTCGCCAAGCTGAAACAGGCTGTGTTCGAAGTGTGCATGGACGTGGCCCAGGCCATCGTGCGTGACGGCGAAGGCGCGACCAAGTTCGTCACCGTTGAAGTCAACGGCGGCGGCAATCACCAGGAATGCCTGGACGTCGGCTACACCGTGGCGCACTCGCCGCTGATCAAGACCGCGCTGTTCGCATCCGACCCTAACTGGGGCCGCATCCTGGCTGCCGTTGGCCGTGCCGGCGTACCGAACCTGGACGTGAGCAAGATCGACGTGTTCCTCGGCGAAGTCTGCATCGCCAGCCGTGGCGCCCGCGCATCGACCTACACCGAAGCCCAGGGCGCAGCGGTGATGCAGCAGGAAGAAATCACCATCCGTATCGAACTGGGACGCGGTGACTGCAGCGAAACCATCTGGACCACGGACCTGTCCCACGAATACGTGAAGATCAACGCCGAATACCGTACCTGATTACTCTGTAGGAGCCGGCTTGCCGGCGAAGGCGTCCTCATCTGCGATTGATGTGTTGAGGCCGCTACCGCTATCGCTGGCAAGCCAGCTCCTACAGTTGACCCGGTCGGTCGCAAGATTGGCGGCTGACGAAGATCCCTGTGGGAGCGGGCTTGCCCGCGATGACGGCCGACCGGACTCCAGAGATTCTGGCTCGTCCCCTCTGACAAGAAGGCACCTAGCATGTCCTTGCACCTGATCATCGGCGACAAATTGCATTCCTCCTGGTCCCTGCGCGGCGCCCTGGCCCTTGACCTGGCCGGCGCCCCGTACACCGAAGAATTGATCAAACTGAACCAGCCGGACACTCGCGAGCAGTTGCTCAAACATTCACCGACCGCCAAAGTCCCGTTGCTGAAAACCGAGCACGGCACCATCGCCGATTCCCTGGCGATTGCCGAGTACCTGGCCGAACAATTCCCTGGCGCCGGCCTCTGGCCCAAAGACGTCGCGGCCCGCGCCCAGGCACGTTCGGCCTGTGCACAGATGCACGCCGGCTTCTTCGCCATGCGCGGCAACATGCCATTTGACCTGAGCCGCGACGCACCTTTGTCGCCGGTCCCGGCTGACGTCCAGGCGGACATCGAACGCATGTTGGCGTTGTGGGCCGAGTGCCGCGCAGCCGCGACCGAAACCGGTCCATACCTGTTTGGCCGTGCGACCCTGGCCGATGCCTTCTTCGCACCCATTGCCGTGCGCCTTCGCACCTACCAGGTGAAATTGCCGGTGGCGGACGAGGCCTACGTCGAAACGATCTACCAATGGCCAGCCTTCAAGGCCTGGCAAAAGGCGGGTCTGGAGGAGGTCGGGCAGTGAAACGAGTACACGTAGCCGCCGCGGTTATCCGCGAGAGCAGCGGCAAGATCCTTATCGCCCGGCGCGCCGACACTCAGCATCAGGGCGGTCTTTGGGAATTCCCGGGTGGCAAGGTCGAGGCCGACGAGTCCGTGGAAACTGCGCTGGCCCGTGAGCTTCATGAAGAGCTGGGGATTGTGGTCAATGCTGCGCGACCGCTGATCAAGGTCCGTCATGACTATCCGGACAAACAAGTGTTGCTGGATGTCTGGGAGGTCTCGGACTTTTCCGGTGAACCTCACGGTGCCGAAGGCCAGCCTTTGGAATGGGTGGCGCCGCGTGATCTGCCGGGCTATGAGTTTCCGGCCGCCAACCAGCCAATCGTTGCGGCGGCGCGATTGCCTTCGGCTTACCTGATTACGCCTGAAGATCTGGAAACCTCTGCGCTGCTGCGCGGTATTCAGAAAGCCATCGCCAACGGCATCAAGTTGATCCAGCTGCGGGCGCCCAACGGCTACGACCCGAAATACCGCGATCTGGCGGTGGACGCGGCCGGGCTGTGTGCCGGCAAGGCGCAGTTGATGATCAAGGGGCCGTTCGAATGGTTGGGCGACTTCCCGTCGGCCGGTTGGCACATCACCTCGGCACAGCTGCGCAAATACGCAGCGGCCGGTCGTCCGCTACCGGCGACGCGCTGGTTGGCGGCGTCCTGCCATAACGCCGAGGAACTGGCGCTGGCCGAGCAGATGGGCGTGGACTTTGTGACCCTGTCGCCGGTGCAGCCGACCCTGACGCATCCGGGGGCTCAGCCGCTGGGTTGGGAGCAGGCTGCAACGTTGATCGAAGGTTTCAGCAAGCCGGTGTTCTTGCTCGGCGGTGTTGGGCTGGCGCAAGTTGATCAGGCTTGGGCGGCAGGCGCCCAAGGTGTGGCGGGGATTCGGGCGTTCTGGCCGGATTCTTTGGTGTAGCCACTGGCCTATTCGCGGGCAAGCCTCGCTCCTACAGGGATATGCATTCTCCAGTAGGAGCGAGGCTTGCCCGCGAAGGCGTCCTTAAGGGCGCCGATTAAACCCCGGGTTTCGCAGCAGGCTGCCACAAAATCTCCGCAATCCCCTGGCGCCTGGCAATCACCCGCGCCACCACAAACAACAGATCCGACAACCGATTGATGTACGCCAGGCCAACCCCGGCCAACGGTTCAAGCGCATTCAAATGCTGACACCGGCGCTCGGCACTGCGCGCCAGGCTTCGGCACACATGTGCCTGGGCAATCAGCGCCGAACCGCCCGGCAGAATGAAATTCTCCAGCGGCCCCAGCTCTTCATTCCACACATCGATCGCCGCTTCCAGGCGTTCGATTTCTGCCGCATTCAACGCCTGATGTTCCGGCATGGCCAGTTCGCCACCGAGATCAAACAACCGATGCTGGCAAGGCGCCAAAACCTCGATCACTTCGTTTAATCCGGGAAACTTTCCACGTTCCGCTTCGAGCCCGGCCAACAGCACGCCGACCTGGCTGTTCAATGAATCGACTTCGCCAATGGCCTCGATCCGCGGGTGGTCCTTGGGCACGCGGCGGCCGTCGCCCAGCCCGGTTTCGCCTTTGTCGCCGGTGCGGGTGTAGATCTTCGACAAGCGAAAGCCCATGGTTACCTCGAAAGCTGATTGAGTTCTTGAGAAACGAGCGGGGTGCTCGTCAATGGCAGGCGCAAGGTGAAACACGTGCCCTGGCCCAGGGTCGATTGCACTTCCATCTGACCCTTGTGGTTGTTGGTGATGATGAAATACGAAACCGACAAGCCAAGCCCGGTGCCCTGACCGATTTCCTTGGTGGTGAAGAAGGGTTCGAAGGTGCGTTTGCGCACGCTCTCGCTCATGCCGATGCCATTGTCCTCGACCTGGATTTCCGCCCACGGCGGATTGAGTCGGGTCCGCAGGATGATCCGTCCCGGCTCGCAGCCGTCCTCGCGCTGGTGAATGGCTTGCGCGGCGTTTTTCAGCAGGTTGAGCAGCACCTGCTCAAGTTCGTTGGCTGTGCCGGGCACGGGGCCTAGAGCGGGGTCGAACTGACGAATGATCGCCTGACCCTTGAAGTCAAAGCCAATCGCCAGGTCAAAGTCGTTGCCGGCGATCTCCACGGCTTGATCGATCAGCGCCGGCAAATCGCACGGCGCCATTTGCCGGGTGCTGCGGCGGCTGAAGCTAAGCATGTGGGTGACGATTTTCGCCGCCCGGGCGCCCGCCTGTTGAATGCCGTCGAGCAACTGCGGCACCTCACGTACTTTCAGGTACTCGTTGACCGTATCCAGCTCAACGCCGACTTGTTCGGCCTGTTCGAGGTTTTTTGGCAAGTCCGGTGACAGGCGTCGACGAATGTTCTGCACGTTGTGCAGGATTGCGCCAAGCGGGTTGTTGATTTCGTGGGCCATGCCGGCGGCGAGGCCGCCAACCGAGAGCATTTTTTCCGACTGCACCATCATTTCCTCCAGCGACAGGCGCTGGGTGATGTCGTCGATGCGGATCACCACACCACGACCGGCACCGCCCATCAGCGGGTAAAAGGTCAGGGCGTAATGCTTGGGTTCATCGTCCTTGAGCCAGGTCACGCGCTCAATCTTCGCCACCGTGTGCTGCTCGACGGTTTGCTTGAGCTGCGGCAAAAACGGTTTGAGCGGTTCGAACGCGAGAAAGATAGGCTGATTCAGCGCTTCGTCCAGGCGCGTGCCGGAGAGGGCGCTGGCCTCCTGATTCCACTGTGTTACGTAGAGCTGCTCGTCGAGGGCGATCAGCGCCGACGGCATGGAGTCGATGATGCTGTTGAGGTAATTCTGGAACCCGGTGAGTTTCTTCTCGATCTTGCTGCGCACCTGGACTTCGAGTTCCAGTTTGCGGTTGGTGTGGCGGGTTTCTTCGGCCAGGCCCTGGGCCTGATCGTAAGCGGCCTGGGATTCGTCCCGTGCCCGTTTGAGTTGCTGCTCCCGTGCCTCGATACGCGAGAGCATGGTGTTGAACGCCTCGGCCAGGCTGCCGATTTCGTCATGGTTGCCACGTGAGGCGCGCAGGGCGTAGTTCTCCTCCCGGGTCACTTGTCGGGACAGTTCTTCGAGTTGATGGATCGGCCGGGTAATCAGGCGTTTGATCTGCCGGGCGATCACCAGCCATAACAGTACGCTGAAGATCAGAATACCGAGGCTGGCAGTCAGGGTCCCGGTGTAGAAGGCCATCGGCAGTTCGCTGCTGGCGACCAGCAGCAGATGGCCGGGCGCGGTGCCGGGGCGGGGCAGGGTGATCACTTGGTTGCTGCGAAATTCGGTGGCTTGCCAGGATTCGATGTGGCGGTAACGCTCAGGTAGGCCCAAATGATCGCCACGTTGAAACTGCGCCAGTCTTTCGCCCTTGCCGTCATACAGGGCTGCCGCGCGTAGCGGTGAATAACTGTTGAGCTCATTGAGCAGCCGCTCGGCATTTTGTGGTGACTGCAGCGCTTCAGCCACCAGGCTCGGGTTGGACACCAGTCGGCCGATGGTCTGCAAGGCCTGGGGCGCCATGCTTTCCTGGGAAATGTAGTACGCGGCGCTGATAAAGGTCAGGTTGGCGACCAGCAAAACGGTGGTCAACAGCACCAGCAGGGCGGCCAGCAGTTTCTGGCCGACGGGAAGGTTTTCAAGGCGCTGGCGCAATGGCATCAGGTTTATCGCTGAAAAGGAACAAGTGGCCAGCGTAGCCGCTGCTCAGTCGCTGGGCAATCCAAGGCTGTGCAGATGGGCGATCAAGCGTGATTCAAGCTGATTGAGGTGCGGCAGGTTCAGTTGGTGTCGCGAAGCCACTTTGCAGACGTAGCCCAACAAATAGCTGATTTCGGTACGGCGTTGATTCGCAACGTCCTGATACATCGACGAGAAATTGGCTGCAGTGGCGTGAATTACCCGTTCCACTTCCGGCTGGAGGTTTTCGGCGGCGGCCGGCTGGCCACAGCGTTCAAGCAGCTCGGTCAGTTCACCGCAGAGGGTGGCGACTTCACAGTGATGGTTCTGCAATCCGCCATTGCGGCAATCGTGTAACACCGTCAGTGGATTGATCGCGCAGTTGAGCGCCAATTTCCGCCAGAGCCGGGTCAGAATGTCGGTGCTCCACTCGTGGGGAATCCCGGCGGCACTCACGTCATCCAGCCAGATCGGCGCCACGGGATGACCGGCATCCCCCAGCCAGGTGTAACCGTGACCGGCGAATACCACGCGCCAGTCACCGTCGCGATACGCGCCTTCGGTGCTCGAAGCAAAAATGCAGCGCGCCTGAGGCACCTGGGCCGCAACGGCGTCCTGACTGCCAAGGCCGTTCTGCAACAGGATCAATTCGGCGCCGGACGCGAGGCGCGGCGCCAGTCGGGCCACGGCTTGCTCGGCATCGTAGGCTTTGCAGGCCACCAGCAGGCGGTTGATCGGTTCATCGCTGTCGGTAGTTTCGCCGGGGATGGCATACGTTGTTGCTTCGCCGTGCTCCACCAGCGTCAAGCCGCCCGCAGCCTGATAAGCCTGCAAGCGCGGCGCATCCCTTACGATCAGCCGGACCGGCACTCCGGCCCGCGCCAGACGCGTGGCCCATAAAGTGCCGAGGCTGCCGGCGCCCAGAACATGCCAGGTGGTGGACATCAGCTTTTTGCTCTGTTTAAGGCGCGCATCGGACGCTCGCAGTGAATGATGGGAAAGACCCGTTATAATCAGCGCGGATTTTAACCGCAAGCCAGGCGTGCTCCATCTTGATCGAGCGCGCCCTTTATTGGAGAGATTACATGCCGTCGTTCGACGTGGTATCCGAACTGGACAAACACGAAGTCACCAACGCGGTCGAGAACGCCGTCAAGGAACTCGATCGTCGTTATGACCTGAAAGGCAAGGGCACCTTCGAGTTCAAGGAAAAGGACCTGACCGTCAACCTGACCGCTGAAGCCGATTTCCAGCTCGAAGCAATGATTGAGATCCTCAAGCTGGCGCTGGTCAAGCGCAAGATCGACGTGCAGTGCCTTGAAGTCAAGGATGCCTATGCGTCGGGCAAGCTGATGAAGCAGGAAGCCGTTCTCAAGGAAGGCATCGACAAAGAGCTGGCGAAGAAAATCGTCGCTCACGTCAAGGACGCCAAGCTCAAGGTGCAGGCCGCCATTCAGGGCGAGCAGGTGCGCATTACCGGCAAGAAACGTGACGATTTGCAGGAAGCCATCGCAGCCCTGCGCGCCAAGACATTCGACATGCCGTTGCAGTTCAACAACTTCCGCGACTGATTTTTTCAGGCGGGAACCTCTCGGCGTTTTCGGCGTCCGAGGCCCAAGCAGCGGCAGAAAGGCTGCCCCCGAACGGGAGCAGCCTTTCTGCCGCTTATTTTTTCGCGTGCCGTGTGGCCGGAAATCAGGAGAATGTAGATGGATTTGAATGCGGAAGTGGACAACCTGGTCAAGGCGTCCCAAGCCTGGATTCCGATGATCATGGAATACGGCAGCCGGGTGCTGCTGGCGATCATCACCCTGGCCATCGGCTGGTGGTTGATCAACAAAGTGACGCAGAAGCTGGGCGGCCTGATCGCGTTGCGTAACGCTGACCTGGCGCTGCAAGGCTTCATCAGCAGCCTGGCGAACATTATTCTGAAGATCTTGCTGATCGTCAGCGTGGCGTCGATGATCGGTGTCGAAACCACCTCCTTCGTTGCTGCAATCGGTGCGGCCGGTCTGGCCATCGGTCTGGCGTTGCAGGGCAGCCTGGCGAACTTCGCCGGTGGCGTGCTGATTCTGTTGTTCCGTCCGTTCCGTATCGGTGACTGGATCGAAGCTCAAGGTGTTGCCGGTACGGTCGACAGCATTCAGATTTTCCACACCGTACTGCGCACTGGCGATAACAAGACCATCATCGTCCCGAACGGCAACTTGTCGAACGGCATTATCACCAACACTAACCGTCAACCTACCCGCAAGGTTGTGTTTGATGTGGGTGTGGATTACGAAGCGGACTTGCAGAAGGCCCGTGAAGTATTGCTGGATCTGGCCAAGGATGAACGCATCCTGGCTGAGCCGGCTCCGCAAGCCGTCATTTCTACCCTGGGCGACAGTTCGATCACTGTTTCCCTGCGAGTGTGGGTGAAGACGGCGGATTATTGGGATGTGATGTTCATGTTTAACGAACAGTCCCGTGACCGGTTGAAAACGGCCGGCATCGATATCCCGTTTCCACAGCGGGTGATTCGTGTGGTGCAGGAATCTGCGGTGCAGTAAGCAACACGCAGGCAACAAAAAGGCCCATCCGAAGATGGGCCTTTTTTATTTGTTACCGCAAACTAACTGGATGCGATTACAAAATCGACAGCGGGTAGTCGACGATCACACGGAACTCTTTCACGTCGCCTTCACCTTCGTCGGCGTTAGCAAAGTGCCAAGCTTGACGGAAGCGAACGGACAGATCTTTAGCCGGGCCAGACTGAACAACGTACTTGGCTTCGAAGTTGGTTTCGTTGTGTTTGCCGTCGGCCCCGTACAGTGGGTCGCCGTCGTTGTTACGGTATTTGCTGTTGGCAGCCAGACCGGTGCCATCGATGTCCCAACCCTTAACGTAACGGGTCATGAAGCTCAGACCTGGAACGCCGTACTCAGCCATTTTCAGATCGTAGCGAATCTGAGCAGACTTCTCGTTAGGAGCGTTGAAGTCGGAGTACTGGATGGAGTTGGCGAGGAAGATCGAGTCGCCACCGCGGTTGTTCTTGCCGATACCGACGTAGTCGAACGGGGTATCGCCATTAACCTTTTGGAAGGCCAGGGTGATGGTGTGTGCTTTCAGGAACGAGAGAGCAGTTGCCAGCGAGAATGCGGTGTTGCTGATGTCACCGACTTTCGAATCACCGGTATCGGTGGTGCGATAGATGTTGAAGTCAGTGTTCAGCGACGTGTCACCACCAAATGGAGTGGTGAGGTTCACGTTGGCGTAGTACTGGTTCCAGATGTCTTCCAGCTGGGCACCGTACAGCGACACGCTCAGGTTGTCGTTGATGCCGTACTTGCCACCGAAGTAGTCCATGCTGTCAGCTTTCACGCCAGCATAGTTTGCCCACAGGTCGCCGTCACGGGAGTTTTTGTCCTGGCTGGAACCCGAGTAGAAGTGACCGCCTTCGAGGTCAAGGTCTTTGACTTCGCTGCTCTGCAGTTGGATACCGCTGGCAACTTGAGGAAGGATACGGGAACCACCAACAGCAAACACTGGAGCAGTGCTTGGCGACATGTCGCCGAGTTTCAGCTCGGTTTTGGAGACGCGGAATTTAATGGCCGCGCCGGCTTTACCCTGGCTGTCGTTGACTTCACGGGCATAACCGTTGGCCTTGACGGTGTCGCTACGGCTCATGTTACCCGAACCGGAAGTGCCATCGCCGCCATCCAGTTTGATGGCCAGGTAACCGAATGCATCAACGCCAACACCAACAGTACCCTGGGTGTAACCGGAGTTGAAGGTGCCCCAGATACCTTGGGTCCAGTCTTTGACGTCGTGGCCGCCGTCTTTGTTGTCACGGTTGAAGTAGTAGTTGCGAACCAGCAAGTTCAACGAGCTGTCTTCAACAAAACCTTTGGCTTCAGCCTGGTCACTTACGAAAGGTGCGGCCGTAGCCACTTGAGTACTGGCTGCTGCTGCAACTGCCAGTGCGATCATGCTCCACTTCATCACGCGCATCGTGATTTGCTCCTTTGGTTTTAGAAGAGTACTGCCGTCCCACCTGTTTTATTATCTGGGCGGCTCTTTCTTTTTGTGTCGGCGCAAACTTATATCACGCCGACCATGTTGGCGATACTTGCGTATCTATCCTTTCAGCTTCTTTACGACCCCGTCGCAAACAGCTTGGTAGATGTCGCAAATTTACAGCCCCAATGCAACCGGAATGACAACGTCATCGCTGTTTTCCAAGGCGTGAGCATCGGTAAAAAGAGTCCCTGGTGAAACGTTTGAATCTCCATCGGGCAACCCTGCCACTGTTTTTATTTGCCTGAAAGCTTCCACTTCCAGTGGTTGCATTGCAGGCGATGTGAGTGTGAATGCAACAAGCGTGCACAAATCAGAAAACTGCTGTTTTTTTTTCTGAACGCCAGCCTGTTACCGTAAAAACCTCATAAAACCGGGGGTTACAAGCACCTTTTAATGGGGCTTGACGCCACGGTTTGCATCGTGTTGCGCCCTCCTGGCCGACTGCGTGACAAACAAAAACGTTACCGGTTCACCCCGCCAGTGGGTAATTGGCGGATACCCGACGCACTCAGCGTAGACGCACTGTGCGGTTTTGGTGCAAAAAATTTTAATCGCTGTACTGAATTCATACAGCATGACTGATGGGTGGGTGCGAACAGGTCGTTGTCTATCAGTCATTTCAGTGTTTTTTGCATGATCATCGGTTCTGTAATGGTGCGCCCTTGCGAAAAATGTCTCATGTCGGAGCGCGCATTGTGCAGGTCGCTCGAATTTCGATGGGCCTTCGACCGTGGTTCGTCGTGAAGGCGGTGGTGTTCACAGGTATGCTGCCGTCCTGTCGCTTGGTGCGTCGTCCTGCGTGGAGGGGCGCTAAGCTGAAAATGATGACTAGACGGGAGTGCGCGCAGTGTTCGCTTTAGATCCACGACTTCAACAAGACACGTTACCGATCGGGGATTTCCCGCTCAGCCGGTTGCTGTTGTCCAATGATTCGAACTACCCGTGGTTCATCCTGGTACCTCGTCGCGACGATATCAGCGAGATATTTCAGTTGGATGTCGCTGATCAGGTGCAGCTCTGGAAGGAAACGACTGCGCTGGCAGAAATGCTCAAGGACTCGTTCGACGCGGACAAATTGAATGTCGCGGCCCTGGGTAACGTCGTCAGTCAGTTGCACATGCATGTGATTGTGCGCAAGCGTGAGGATGCCGCCTGGCCAGCCCCGGTCTGGGGCAAGCACCCGGCGAAGCCTTACAGTGCAGAGCAGATCGCGGTGATTCGCGAGCGGCTGCGTCTGGTGTTGACCGATGATTTTACGTTTCTGGAGGGTTGAATCATGAGCCTGGAAGAACGCGTTACCGATCTGGAGAGCCAGCTGGCCTTTCAGGATGACACCATCCAGGCATTGAGCGATGTGCTGGCGACGCAGCAGCGTGCCGTTGAACGTCTGCAACTGCAAATGGCGGCCTTGCTCAAGCGCCAGGAGGAAATGGCCGGCCAGTTCGAAACGTTCGAAGAAGAAGCGCCACCGCCGCATTACTGAACATGCAGGCTAAAAAAACCGCGAACAGCCTGGCTGTTCGCGGTTTTTTTTAGCCTTGAATCAGCGTCGCGGAAGAGCGGCGATCACGTCTTCGGCTTGCAGGCCCTTGTCACGATTCATGACGGAGAACTCCACGCGCTGGCCTTCGACCAGGACGCGATGACCTTCGCCACGAATGGCCCGGAAATGCACGAAAATATCATCGCCGGAATCACGGGAAATAAACCCGAAGCCTTTGGAAGTGTTGAACCACTTCACGGTGCCGGTATCGCGGTTGGTCATGTCATAGCTTGGCGAAGCGGTGGCCGGTGAAGATTTGTAGAAGCTGATGGCCAGATGAAGAAGCACGGCGATCAGGGCCGCCACCAGGCTGAACAGTACGGCAGGTTGACCGGCGATGACAGGCATCGGCGCGAGCAGCGTCAGGGTTTGCAATACGACAGTCAGAACCAGCAGGGCGCTGACCAGGTTTTGCAGTTGATGACGCGGGCCTTTGTTCCAGTAAGGGATTACAGGTGCGAGGGTAAGGTTGAGCAGGCCGAAAAAGGCCAGGTAAAGCGCATCGGGTTGTTGCAGGTAAGGAACAGCTTCGGATCGCAGGCTAGGGATGAAGGACAGCAGCAGGGCCGCTGCGCCCATTAGCAGGTGGACGATTTTCAACATTTTGATTAACTCACGTTAAGACGGATCACAAGGAAGAGCTGATGGAGCACGGTTCGCTTCAGAACAATAAGAGGCGTTGAGCACGTACTCGTTATCAGCCTATGCGCAACGCCCGGAAAAATAGGGCTTTGCGACACACTGCCTATTTAACAGCAAAGCTTGCGGCTACTCAAATCAGGGAGTCCAGCGGTGCATCGGGGGCGATATGTCGCAGGGAGCGGGGGCATTCCCGCCTGCGGTGTGGCGACTGGCTTGCTAGAGTGGTCCTGCACCTGTCGGATGAATTTGATCACCTTTAGGGGAAAAGCATGGCAATCGATATCGGTATCAGTGAAGAGGATCGCAAGTCCATCGTCGACGGACTTTCGCGTCTGCTGTCGGACACTTATGTACTTTATTTGAAAACCCATAATTTCCACTGGAATGTCACCGGTCCCATGTTTCGGACCCTGCACCTGATGTTCGAGGAGCAATATAACGAGTTGGCCCTGGCGGTCGATTCGATTGCCGAGCGCATTCGCGCGCTGGGCTTTCCTGCTCCGGGTGCCTATTCCATTTATGCGCGCCTTTCTTCTATCAAGGAGGAGCCGGGCGTGCCCAGCGCTGAAGGCATGATCAAGCAACTGGTCGAAGGGCAGGAGGCCGTCACGCGTACGGCGCGGGGGATCTTTCCCCTGCTCGACAAAGTCAGCGACGAGCCCACGGCGGATTTGCTGACCCAGCGTATGCAGGTTCACGAGAAAACCGCATGGATGTTGCGCGCCTTGCTGGATGAGTAACGCGTTCAGTGCGCGGATGGAGCCTTGCAGGCGTTGTCCGCGCGCTGTCGTTTCGGCCTCTCTTCGTTGAGTGATCTTGCGCCAGTAGGTGTAGGAATTTGTCCGGACTAGGACGGTCTCCATGATCCGCCTTCAGTTGTTGGCTTATCCTACGTGGATGGTCAAAAAGTCATCTGGATATAACTTTGCGCCTGCGCTTTTATAAGAATCACAGCATGACTCTTATAAGAGCCAGGGATGGCAAAGGAGTGTCAACGGTATGGTTTATGAAGACAGGCGAAGCGAGGGGAGGAACGGTTCATTCAAGGATGTAAGGATCGATCCGTTTGTCAGTGAGTTCGATATGGGCCTGGCCCAGCCATTATCCCGATCCGTACGCTTGAATGGCTTTGCCACCTGCTTGCGGCTTGAGCAGGTGTATTGGGATATTTTGGGGGAAATGGCCAGGATCAATTGCTGTTCGGTCAGTGCGTTGTTGTCTCACGTGGATCGAGAAGTGCATTTGCGCCACGGCGGGGTGAAGAATTTCAGCGGGCTGGTGCGGGTTGTCTGCGTTGTGCACAGCCTGAAGGAAGGGAGTTGCGTCGTCATGGCCTAGCCGTGATGGCGGAATGCATCGTGTGTCAGTCTGTGCAGTCTTACGGCTGCACAGGCTGCATTTAATGGATATAATCCCGCTCTTTGCCGCAAAACCCAGCGTGCGCGGTAGCAATCTGATCGCCGAGACAACCCCCATGCCGATGTACGACTATCAATGTGCTTCCTGTGGTCATCAGTTGGAAGCCATTCAAAAGATCAGCGCAGCACCGCTGGTCGACTGCCCTGCCTGCCAGGCGCCAGAGCTCAAGAAGATGCTGTCCATGCCGGGCTTCCGCCTTAGCGGCACCGGCTGGTACGAAACCGATTTCAAGACCGGTTCCAAGAAGAACCTGGCCGGCGGCGATAAAGCCGACTAGGGTCTGGAACCTGAGTTGAACGACACGTGCGAGCTCCTGCACCATCCCGTGTGCAAGGCCTCTAACCGAATTTCGAATTACGAGAAGTGAAACCACTACCATGATGCGCAGCCATTATTGCGGCCAACTGAACGAAAGCCTGGAAGGCCAGGAAATTACCCTTTGCGGATGGGTTCACCGTCGCCGTGACCACGGTGGGGTGATTTTCCTCGATATCCGTGATCGTGACGGTCTGGCCCAGGTGGTGTTCGACCCGGACCGCGCTGAAACCTTCGCCGCCGCCGACCGCGTGCGCAGCGAATACGTGGTTAAAGTGACCGGCAAGGTCCGCCTGCGTCCGGCCGGTGCCGGCAACGCCAACATGGCGTCGGGCATGATCGAAGTGCTGGGCTACGAGCTGGAAGTACTGAACGAATCGGAAACCCCGCCGTTCCCGCTCAACGAATATTCCGAAGTGGGCGAAGAAACCCGTCTGCGCTATCGCTTCCTTGACCTGCGTCGCCCGGAAATGGCCGAGAAGCTGCGTCTGCGTTCGCGCATGACCACCAGCATCCGTCGTTACCTCGACGAAAACGGTTTCCTCGACGTCGAGACGCCGATCCTGACCCGTGCCACCCCTGAAGGCGCACGTGACTACCTGGTGCCGAGCCGTACTCACGCTGGCTCGTTCTTCGCCTTGCCGCAATCGCCACAGCTGTTCAAGCAGCTGCTGATGGTGGCCGGCTTCGACCGTTACTACCAGATCGCCAAGTGCTTCCGCGACGAAGACCTGCGTGCCGACCGTCAGCCTGAATTCACCCAGATCGACATCGAAACCAGCTTCCTCGATGAAAAAGACATCATGGGCCTCACCGAAGGCATGATCCGCAACCTGTTCAAGGAAGTGCTGGATCTGGAATTCGGTGAATTCCCGCACATGACCTTCGAAGAGGCCATGCGTCGTTACGGTTCCGACAAGCCGGACCTGCGTAACCCGCTGGAGCTGGTGGACGTTGCTGATCAACTGAAAGAAGTCGACTTCAAGGTCTTCAGTGGCCCGGCCAACGATCCGAAATGCCGTATCGCTGCCCTGCGCGTTCCTGGCGCGGCGAGCATGCCGCGCAAGCAGATCGACGACTACACCAAGTTCGTCGGCATCTACGGTGCCAAGGGCCTGGCGTACATCAAGGTCAACGAGCGCGCCAAAGGCGTTGAAGGCCTGCAGTCGCCAATCGTCAAGAACATCCCTGAAGCCAACCTCAACGTGATCCTCGATCGCGTTGGCGCAGTGGATGGCGACATCGTGTTCTTCGGTGCCGACAAAGCCAAGATCGTCAGCGAAGCCCTGGGTGCACTGCGGATCAAGGTGGGTAACGACCTGGACCTGCTGACCTGCAAGTGGGCGCCAATGTGGGTCGTCGACTTCCCGATGTTCGAAGAAAACGACGACGGCAGCTTCACTGCCTTGCACCACCCGTTCACCGCGCCGAAATGCACCCCGGAAGAGCTGGAAGCCAACCCGGCGACCGCCCTGTCCCGTGCCTACGACATGGTTCTGAACGGTACCGAGCTGGGTGGCGGTTCGATCCGTATCCACCGCAAGGAAATGCAACAGACGGTATTCCGCCTGCTGGGTATCAATGAAGCGGAACAGGAAGAGAAATTCGGCTTCCTGCTCGACGCCCTGAAATACGGCGCGCCGCCGCACGGTGGTCTGGCCTTCGGTCTGGACCGTCTGGTGATGCTGATGACCGGCGCCCAGTCGATCCGTGAAGTGATTGCCTTCCCGAAAACCCAGAGTGCTGCCGACGTGATGACGCAAGCACCGGGTGTGGTCGATGCCAAGGCATTGCGCGAACTGCACATTCGTCTGCGCGAAACGCCAAAGGCTGAGTAAGGCTAACCCTGAAGGCGCATCCTCATGGGATGCGCCTTTTCTTCAGGTCGAGATTTTTTGTTTGCTGGCCGGCACTCCGTGTGTGGCGGGCAATGTTTCAAAGAGAATTCGGAGCGAGTTATGGCGGGTCATTCCAAGTGGGCGAACATCAAGCACCGCAAAGAACGTCAGGATGCCAAGAAGGGCAAGATTTTCACCAAGTGGATTCGTGAACTGACCGTTGCTGCCCGTCAGGGCGGCGGTGATCCGGGCTCCAACCCGCGTCTGCGACTGGCCCTGGACAAGGCGCTGGGCGCGAACATGAGCCGCGACATCATCGATCGCGCGGTGGCTCGCGGTGCCGGTGCAGCCGACACTGATGACATGGTCGAGCTGACCTACGAAGGCTACGGCCCGGGTGGCGTGGCGGTGATGGTCGAGTGCATGACCGACAACCGCAACCGCACCGCAGCGGCTGTTCGCCATGCGTTCAGCAAGTGCGGCGGTAACCTGGGGACTGACGGTTCGGTGGCTTATCTGTTCGAGCGCAAAGGGCAGATTTCCTTCGCGCCGGGCGTGGATGAAGACGCCTTGATGGAAGCGGCGATGGAAGCCGATGCCGATGACGTGGTCACGAACGAAGACGGCTCCATTGACGTGTTCACCTCGTTCGCCGGTTTCTACTCCGTGCGTAATGCGCTGGAAGCCGCCGGTTTCAAAGGTGATGACGCGGAAATCGTCATGCTGCCGACCACCAGTGCCGAACTGGACCTGGAAGGCGCCGAGAAAGTCCTCAAGCTGATCGACATGCTCGAAGACCTGGATGACGTGCAGAACGTCTATTCCAACGCGGATATCCCCGAGTCGGTGGCCGCACAGCTCGGCTGAAGGTGTCCCCTGTAGGAGCGAGCCTGCTCGCGAAAAACCTGAGAGCGCCGCGCTAATTCAGGTGTGGCGCGTTATCGTTAACGTCCATCGCGAGCAGGCTCGCTCCTACAGTGTTGTGGGTTCGCCACGCACATTCATTACAACCCGCAGGCGTTATGACTTTAATTCTTGGTATCGACCCTGGTTCGCGCATCACCGGTTATGGCGTGGTACGCGATACCGGGCGTGGCTGCGTGTATGTGGCGTCGGGCTGTATTCGTACCGGTTCCGGCGAGTTGCACGAGCGTCTGCAAATCGTCTATCGCGGCGTGCGTGAAGTCATCCAGACCTATGGACCAGTGACCATGGGCATCGAAAAAGTGTTCATGGCGCGCAACGCCGATTCCGCGCTGAAACTCGGTCAGGCCCGAGGCGCGGCAATCGTTGCCGGTGCCGAAGAAAATCTGGAAATCGCCGAATACACGGCCACCCAGGTCAAACAGGCAGTAACCGGGACCGGCGCGGCGAATAAAGAGCAGGTGCAAATGATGGTGATGCACATGTTGAAACTCACCAGCAAACCGCAAATCGATGCCTCGGACGCCCTGGCCATTGCCATTTGCCATGCTCATACCCGCTCCAGCCTGTTGCCTCATGGTCTGGGCACGGCACGCAGTCGTGGCGGGCGCCTGCGTCTCTGATAGCATCAGCAGTCATTTTACGGAATGAGGGTTTTGTGCCTGTGTTGTCGGCGCAACCCCCTTGTTCTGTCAGTCGCCAGCCACCGAACTGGCCAACGCTCAAGGATCTGAAACGTGATTGGACGCTTGCGCGGCACACTGGCTGAGAAACAGCCGCCGCACCTGATTCTGGATGTAAACGGTCTGGGGTATGAGCTTGAAGTGCCCATGACCACGCTGTATCGCTTGCCGTCGGTCGGTGAACCGCTGACGTTGCACACCCATTTGGTCGTACGCGAAGACGCGCAGTTACTCTATGGTTTCGCCAGCAAACGTGAGCGAGACTTTTTTCGCGAGTTGATTCGTCTCAATGGTGTAGGGCCGAAATTGGCCCTGGCGTTGATGTCGAGTCTGGAAGTCGATGAACTGGTACGTTGCGTGCAGTCCCAGGACACTTCGGCCCTGACCAAGGTGCCGGGCGTGGGCAAGAAGACCGCCGAGCGTTTGCTGGTGGAACTCAAGGATCGCTTCAAGGCGTGGGAAACCGTGCCGGCGATGTTTGCCCTGGTGCCAAACCAGCCAGGCGGGCCGGATATTGCGCCGGTCGCCACCGCGGAAAATGACGCCGTCAGTGCGCTGATTTCCCTGGGCTACAAGCCGCAGGAAGCCAGCAAGGCGATTTCCGCGATCAAGGAGAAAGGTTTGAGCAGTGAAGACATGATTCGCCGTGCCCTGAAGGGAATGATCTAAGTGATTGAAGCTGATCGTCTGATAGCCGCCACGCCGGGCCCGCGCGACCGCGAGGAAGTCCAGGATCGGGCGATTCGTCCTGTCAGTCTGGCCGAATACATTGGCCAGCCGACCGTTCGCGAGCAAATGGAGCTGTTCATCCAGGCTGCCCGTGGGCGTAACGAATCCCTGGATCACACTTTGATCTTCGGTCCGCCGGGCCTGGGTAAAACCACCCTGGCCAACATCATCGCCCAGGAAATGGGCGTGTCGATCAAAAGTACCTCGGGCCCGGTCCTCGAGCGCCCGGGTGACCTGGCTGCGCTGCTGACCAACCTTGAGCCGCACGACGTGCTGTTTATCGACGAAATCCATCGGTTGTCGCCAATTGTCGAAGAAGTGCTGTACCCGGCCATGGAGGATTTCCAGCTCGACATCATGATCGGCGAAGGTCCGGCTGCCCGTTCGATCAAGCTGGATCTGCCGCCGTTCACGCTGGTGGGGGCGACGACGCGCGCAGGCATGCTGACCAACCCGTTACGCGACCGCTTCGGCATCGTCCAGCGTCTTGAGTTCTATAGCACCGCCGACCTGGCGACGATTGTCAGCCGTTCGGCGAACATTCTTGGCTTGCCACTGGATCCCGAAGGTGCTTTCGAAATCGCCCGTCGGGCTCGTGGCACCCCGCGGATCGCCAACCGACTGTTGCGCCGGGTGCGTGATTTCGCCGAAGTCCGGGCCAAGGGCCACATCACCAAACCGATTGCCGATCTCGCCTTGAATCTGCTGGATGTCGACGAGCGTGGCTTCGATCACCAGGACCGGCGTCTGCTGCTGACCATGATCGAGAAGTTCGACGGTGGGCCGGTGGGCGTCGACAGTCTGGCCGCCGCGATCAGCGAAGAACGTCACACCATTGAAGACGTGCTGGAACCGTATCTGATCCAGCAGGGCTACATCATGCGCACGCCGCGGGGGCGGGTGGTCACCCGGCATGCGTACCTGCACTTTGGTTTAAACATTCCGTCACGATTGGGCGAGATGCCCGTGGTAGACGAGTTCCTCGATGCAGTGGACGATTAATTAATCTTTGCGCGCTGATTTTTCGGGCATTGTGCTGTCCCAGGACCGTACTTTCGCGAGAAAGCCGCAGATCAATGAAAAACAGTTGCCTGGCCGGATTGGCAACCTGAGGAGTAAGCACTAGAGTATGCGCGCGCAAAACGGGCTTGAGCCTTTCGCACATCGTTGTCGCGTTTATTACGAGGACACCGATGCGGGCGGCATCGTGTATTACGTTAATTACCTCAAGTTTATGGAACGGGCTCGAACCGAGCGGCTCCGGGAGCTGGGCTTTGCCCAATCCCAGCTGGCAGGGGAGGACCTGTTGTTTGTCGTGCATTCCAGCGAAGCGCGTTACCACGCGCCGGCGCGACTGGACGACGAGCTACTGGTAAGCGCTGAAGTAATCGAATTGAACCGTGTCAGCCTGCGCTTTAAACAGCAGGTCAGGCGAGCCACGGATAATGCGCTGCTCTGTGAAGGGCAGTTTTTGGTGGCCTGTGTGCGCACTGAAAGTTTAAAACCCCGGGCCATTCCCGAAACTCTACGTGCGGCCTTTGCCGACGTGAGCGGCGCGGGTACACACTCAAAGCAGGAGATAAAGCGTGGAAGCTAACGTCGTCGACCATTCCTCCATGTGGAGCCTGGTCAGCAATGCCAGTATCGTGGTGCAACTGGTAATGCTGATCCTGGTAGCCGCATCGGTGACCTCATGGATCATGATCTTTCAGCGCAGCAACTTGCTGCGCGCCGGTCGACGCGCCCTGGAGAGCTTCGAAGAGCGCTTCTGGTCGGGTATCGACCTGTCCAAACTGTACCGTCAGGCCGGCAGCAACCCGGACCCGGATTCGGGCGTCGAGCAGATCTTCCGTGCCGGCTTCAAGGAATTCTCCCGTCTGCGTCAGCAGCCAGGCGTTGACCCGGAAGCGGTCATGGAAGGCGTGGCCCGTGCCATGCGCGTTGCCATCTCCCGTGAAGAAGAAAAGCTCGAGCAGAGCCTGCCGTTCCTCGCCACTGTCGGTTCCGTCAGCCCTTACATCGGTCTGTTCGGTACGGTCTGGGGCATCATGAACTCCTTCCGAGGCCTGGCAACTGCCCAGCAAGCGACCCTGGCCACTGTGGCTCCAGGTATCGCCGAGGCACTGATTGCAACTGCGATCGGCCTGTTCGCCGCCATCCCTGCCGTTATCGCTTACAACCGTTTTGCCGCTCGCAGCGAAACGCTGATCGGCCGTTACTACACCTTCGCCGATGAATTCCAGGCGATCCTGCACCGCAAAGTGCACACCAGCGAAGAATAAGCAGGTAATTTCCAATGGCTTTAATCGCTCGAGCTCGCAAAAAGCGCAAGCCGGTTGCCGAGATGAACGTAGTGCCTTACATCGACGTGATGCTGGTACTGCTGGTCATCTTCATGGTGACCGCACCGATGCTCAATCAGGGCGTGAAAGTTGATCTGCCCAAGGTTTCCAGCGAAGCCTTGCCGCAGGACAACAACACCCAGGTCCTGACCATTTCGATCAAGGCTGACAAGACCTACTACTGGAACCTTGGCAGCGAAGTCGACACTGAAAAGCAGCAGGACAGGGCAATGACCTTGCCTCAGATGACTGATGCGGTGACCAAGATCATTCGCGCCGGGACTGAAGGCGGCAAACGTACCCAGGTGTTCATCCGCGGCGACAAAACCGTCGATTACGGTTCCGTCATGGGTGCCATGGGCGGATTGCAGAAGGCCGGGGTCGGTAATGTTGGCTTGATTACCGAGGCACCCTGATGCAGCAAATGCGAGAGCCATCCGCCTCGGAAAGCTACTTCTGGCCTAGTGTCCTGGCGATTGTCTTGCACGTGCTGGTTTTCGGCATGCTGTTCGTCAGTTTTGCCTTCACACCGGAGCTGCCGCCGGCCAAGCCGATTGTCCAGGCGACCCTGTACCAACTGAAGTCGAAAAGCCAGGCGACCACCCAGACCAATCAGAAGATTGCGGGTGAGGCGAAGAAATCCGCCGCGCGCCAGACCGAAGTCGAGCAGATGGAACAGAAGTTGATCGAGCAGGAAGCGATCAAGGCTGCGGAACAAAAGAAGGAAGACGCGGCTCAAAAAGCCGAAGAATCCAAGAAGGCCGACGAGACCAAGAAAGCGGAAGAGGCTAAAAAGGCTGATGAAGCCAAAAAAGCCGATGAAGCGAAGAAGACCGCCGAGGCCAAAAAGGCTGAAGAGAAACAATTGGCTGATATAGCCAAGAAGAAGTCCGAAGAAGAAGCCAAGAAAGCGGCTGAAGAAGAGGCCAAGAAAGCGGCCGCGGAAGAAGCCAAGAAGAAGATCGTCGAAGACGCGAAGAAGAAAGCCGCGGAAGACGCCAAGAAGAAATCTGAAGCTGAAGAGGCGAAGAAGAAAGTCGCCGAAGATGCGAAGAAGAAAGCTGCTGCCGATGCTGCGAAAAAGAAATCGCAGGAAGCGGCACGTAAATCCGCCGAAGAGAAAAAGGCTCAGGCCCTGGCAGATTTGCTTTCCGACACGCCTCAGCGTCAGCAGGCCTTGGCGGATGAGCAGGGTGACGAAGTCGCCGGCAGTTTCGATGACCTGATTCGTGCTCGTGCAGCGGAAGGCTGGGCTCGTCCACCTTCGGCACGCAAAGGCATGACGGTCGTGTTGCAAATCGGCATGTTGCCGGACGGTACGGTGACTTCGGTCAGCGTGTCCAAGTCCAGTGGTGACGGTCCGTTTGACGCGTCGGCAGTTGCTGCGGTCAAGAATATTGGACGTTTGACAGAAATGCAGGGAATGAAGCCGAGTGATTTCGCTCCGTATCGTTCATTCAAGATGACATTCACACCTGAGGATCTAGCCTTGTGAGAAACCTTCTTCGAGGAATGCTTGTCGTGATCTGCTGCCTGGCAGGGATTGCGACGGCAGATGAAAAAAACATTCTGGTCACCAGCGGCAGCGATCGGGCTACTCCGATCGCCGTCGTACCGTTTGGCAACCAGGGCGGCAGCGTGTTGCCGGACGACATGGCCGAAATCATCGGTAACGACCTGCGCAACTCGGGTTACTACTCGCCGATTCCAAAGCAGAACATGATCAGCCAGCCGAGCCAGGCCAGCGAAATCATCTACCGTGACTTCAAGGCGCTTGGCGCCCAGTACGTCATGGTCGGCAGCATCGCTCCGGCGGGCGGTCGCCTGCAGGTTCAATACGCTCTGTTCAACGTAGCCACCGAACAGCAAGTGCTGACCGGCAGCGTGTCGGGCAGCGTTGATCAACTGCGCGACATGTCGCACTACATCGCGGACCAGTCGTTCGAAAAACTCACCGGTATCAAAGGTGCGTTCTCGACACGTCTGTTGTACGTGACTGCAGAGCGTTTCTCCGAGAAGAACACGCGCTACACGCTGCAACGTTCCGACTATGACGGTGCCCGCGCCGTGACCCTGCTGCAATCGCGCGAGCCGATCCTGTCGCCGCGTTTTGCACCGGATGGCAAGCGCATCGCTTATGTGTCGTTCGAGCAGAAGCGTCCGCGCATCTTCATGCAGAACATCGACACCGGTCGCCGTGAGCAGATCACCAACTTCGAAGGCCTGAATGGCGCACCAGCCTGGTCGCCGGATGGCAATCGCCTGGCGTTGGTTCTGTCGAAAGACGGTAACCCGGATATCTATGTGATGAACCTGGGTTCGCGTCAGCTGACCCGTGTCACCAACGGTCCTGGCATCAACACCGAACCGTTCTGGGGCAAGGATGGTAATACCCTTTACTTCACCTCCGACCGTGGCGGCAAGCCACAAATCTACAAAACCAGCGCCAGTGGCGGTGGTGCGGAGCGTGTGACTTTCATCGGCAACTACAACGCCAACCCGAAGCTTTCGGCTGATGAAAAGACCCTGGTGATGATTCACCGCCAGGATGGCTTCACTAATTTCAAGGTGGCGGCCCAGGATTTGCAGCGCGGAAGCGTAAAAATCCTCACTGATAGCACTCTGGACGAGTCGCCTACTGTTGCGCCCAACGGCACCATGGTAATCTACGCCACCCGCCAGCAGGGCCGGGGAGTCTTGATGCTCGTGTCCATTAATGGACGCGTAAGGCTCCCGCTTCCTACCGCACAAGGCGAAGTCAGAGAACCTTCCTGGTCCCCTTACCTGAACTGACGCGGCGCTACACGTTGTACTTAACACACTGGGGTTCATTAGGAGTTTCACGATGGAAATGCTGAAGTTTGGTAAATTTGCTGCGCTGGCTCTGGCCATGGCTGTAGCTGTAGGTTGCTCGTCCAAAGGCGGCGACAACGCCGGTGAAGGCGCTGTTGATCCAAACGCTGGTTACGGCGCTAACACTGGTGCCGTTGATGGCTCCCTGAGCGAAGAAGCTGCTCTGCGCGCAATCACCACCTTCTACTTCGAATACGATAGCTCGGACCTGAAGCCAGAAGCCATGCGCGCTCTGGACGTTCACGCCAAAGACCTGAAAGCAAACGGCGCTCGCGTTGTTCTGGAAGGCAACACCGACGAACGTGGTACTCGTGAGTACAACCTGGCACTGGGCGAGCGTCGTGCGAAAGCCGTTCAACGCTACCTGGTACTGCAAGGTGTTTCCCCAGCTCAGCTGGAACTGGTTTCCTACGGCGAAGAGCGTCCAGTTGCTACCGGCAACGACGAGCAGTCCTGGGCTCAAAACCGTCGCGTCGAACTGCGTAAGTAATTCGTCATGCGAACGTGCCGTCGTGCTGTAACTGTTTTGGCTCTCAGCCTCGCACCGCTTGCGGTGTGGGCTGCGGTTCCTGTGGTCGATAATGACTCCGGCTATAACAATAGCGGGAGTAGTTATCCGCCTGCGGGTTACGGTACGAACGGCGCCTATGCCGGGGGAGGGGTTTCGGCCCCTGTCTCGGCACAGGGCGAGCTGTTCAACCAACTGCAATCGATGCAGGAGCAGATCTCGCGCCAGCAAGGTGTGATTGAAGTTCTGCAAAATGATGTAGCGCGCATGAAGCAGGAAAACCTGGAGCGATACCAGGATCTTGATCGGCGCATAGGAACCGGCGTTGCACCAGCCGCGACTCCTGAGAATTCTTCTACCGGTGGCGATCTGAATGCCCCCGGCGCAGCAGCGGGTGCAGGGGCGGCAGCCGCTCAGGCTCCTGCCGCGGGTAGCGAACCGGCGGATCCAGCGAAGGAAAAACTGTATTACGATGCAGCCTTCGACTTGATCAAGGCCAAGGATTTCGACAAAGCCAGTCAGGCTTTCTCCGCTTTCCTGCGCAAATACCCGAACAGTCAATACGCGGGCAACGCCCAGTACTGGTTGGGCGAAGTGAACCTGGCCAAAGGCGATCTGCAAGGTGCAGGTCAGGCATTTGCCAAGGTTTCGCAGCTGTACCCGAAGCACAACAAAGTGCCTGATTCGCTGTACAAGCTGGCTGATGTAGAACGCCGCCTCGGTCATCCCGACAAGGTAAAAGGCATTCTGCAACAGGTTGTGTCCCAATATCCGGGCACTTCCGCCGCTCAGCTGGCCCAGCGCGATCTGCAACGCATGTAAGCCTGCTTGACCCATTTCGAAGAAACCCGCGCTTGTCGCGGGTTTTTTCGTTAGAATTCACGCCCTTTTTATGAAATACGCTTTTTGGGACCTGCGCGTTGGCGAGGTTCCTTGAAGTGCTGACGGAGGCGGACAGCCTGTTTAGCTGTTACGCCCGTGGCGACTATGCAAGACACATTGAGAATCACCGAAGTTTTCTACTCGTTGCAGGGGGAAACGCGGACTGCCGGGCTGCCCACAGTATTTGTGCGCCTGACCGGTTGCCCATTGCGTTGCCAATACTGCGACAGCGCCTATGCGTTCACTGGCGGTACTGTCCGAACGCTCGACGACATCCTCGAGCAAGTGGCCGGTTTCCGCCCGCGTTATGTGTGTGTCACCGGCGGAGAGCCGCTGGCGCAACCCAATGCCATCCCATTGCTCAAGCAGTTGTGCGACGCCGGTTACGAAGTGTCACTGGAAACCAGTGGTGCGCTTGATATCTCGGCGGTAGATTCACGCGTCAGTCGCGTTGTCGACCTGAAAACCCCGGGTTCGAAGGAAGCGCACCGCAACCGCTATGAGAACATCGAGCTGCTCACCCCCAATGACCAGGTGAAATTTGTCATCTGCTCGCGGGAAGACTACGACTGGGCCGTGTCGAAGCTGATTCAGTACGGTCTGGATCGTCGAGCCGGTGAAGTGCTGTTCTCGCCAAGCCATCATGACCTGAATGCTCGGGATCTGGCCGACTGGGTGGTGGCGGACAACCTGCCAGTACGTCTGCAACTGCAGCTGCATAAATATCTTTGGAATGACGAGCCGGGGCGCTGATATGACTGAACAAACGAATATTGCTGAAAAACGTGCGGTCATCCTGCTGTCCGGCGGCCTCGACTCGGCGACGGTCGTGGCCATGGCTCGCGCTGAAGGCTACAGCTGCTACACGATGAGTTTCGATTACGGTCAGCGGTCTCATGCCGAATTACACGCCGCTGAACGTGTTGCCCGGGACTTGGGTGTGGTTGAGCACAAGGTCATCGGTTTGAACCTGAACGGCATCGGTGGCTCGGCACTGACCGACAGCAGCATTGATGTGCCGGAAGAGGCAGGTGAAGGCATTCCTGTGACTTACGTGCCTGCTCGCAACACCGTGTTTCTGTCCCTGGCGCTAGGCTGGGCCGAAGTGCTCGGGGCGCGCGACATCTTCATTGGCGTTAACGCTGTCGATTACTCCGGCTATCCGGATTGCCGTCCTGAGTTCATCGAGTCCTTCGAGCGCATGGCCAATCTGGCGACCAAGGCCGGTGTCGAAGGCAATGGCTTCCGCATTCAGGCACCCCTGCAAAACCTGAGCAAGGCGCAGATCGTCCAGGCGGGCGTGAAGCTGGGCGTCGATTACGGTCTGACCGTTTCCTGCTATCAGGCGGACGATAAAGGCTACGCGTGCGGTAAATGCGACAGCTGCCGACTGCGTGCTGAAGGCTTCGCAGCAGCCGGAATCAGCGATCCAACACCTTATTTTTGATTTATTTCAAATTAAGTGTTGAATAGTCCTTAAAAATCAGTATTATACGCGCCACCACACAGCGGGTCGTTAGCTCAGTTGGTAGAGCAGTTGGCTTTTAACCAATTGGTCGTAGGTTCGAATCCCACACGACCCACCATTTTTGTAGCAGTTTTAAAAGTCTGGAAGGCCCACGCAAGTGAGGATTTCCGGATTTTTTTTTGCCTGCGATTTAAGGTCTGCCCGGTTCAGGGCTGCTCCCCGTGACGCAGGTCAGAATCATCTTTTGCATCCGCACGATATTCTGTAGCCTTGCGCAGCTTCACGCTGTCCGTGCCTGATGATACTCACTCTCCCGGCGGTACCCTCAAGTGGTCCGGAGCCGGGTGTATACTCGACTTTCGCGCGAATGCGCCTGCAGGTCTTGCGAACATGACGCAGATTTCCGAACGCCTTCTGGTTCAAGCCCACCTCGATGCCAAGCAGCCCAAGCCGCTGACGGTCGAGGAGGAGGCCTATTACCGTGCTGCCATCGCCGCCGAGCTCAAGGCTCAGGACGCAGTGCTGGTTGCGCACTTTTATTGTGATCCGGTTATTCAAGCCCTGGCTGAAGAAACCGGAGGCTGTGTCTCCGACTCGCTGGAGATGGCCCGCTTCGGCAATGCTCACCCGGCCAAGACCGTAGTGGTCGCCGGTGTGAAATTCATGGGCGAAACCGCCAAAATCCTCAACCCTGAAAAACGTGTGCTGATGCCGACCCTGGAAGCGACCTGTTCGCTGGACCTGGGTTGCCCGGTGGACGAGTTCTCGGCGTTCTGCGATCAGCACCCGGAGCGTACCGTGGTGGTGTATGCCAACACCTCGGCAGCGGTCAAAGCCCGGGCGGACTGGGTTGTTACCTCAAGCTGCGCTCTGGAGATCGTTGAAAGCCTGATGGATAACGGCGAAACGATCATCTGGGGCCCGGACAAGCACCTGGGCACCTACATTCAGCGCCAGACCGGCGCGGACATGTTGCTGTGGGACGGGGCCTGCATCGTTCACGAAGAGTTCAAGTCCAAGCAGCTCGAAGACATGAAAGCGCTGTATCCGGACGCGGCGATTCTGGTGCACCCGGAATCACCGACCTCGGTGATCGAGCTGGCGGACGCTGTCGGTTCCACCAGTCAGTTGATTGCAGCGGCGCAGAGCCTGCCGAACAAGACGCTTATCGTTGCCACCGACCGTGGCATCTTCTACAAGATGCAGCAGTTGTGCCCGGACAAGGTGTTCATCGAGGCGCCAACAGCGGGTAACGGCGCGGCGTGCCGCAGTTGCGCGCACTGCCCGTGGATGGCGATGAATACGCTTGAGCGCACGCTGAAGGCCTTGAAAGAAGGGGCGAACGAGATCTTTGTCGATCCGGCGTTGATCCCTCAGGCGATTCGCCCGTTGAAGCGGATGCTCGACTTCACTCAGGCTGCGCGGATGAAGCTGGCCGGGAACGCTTAAAAGCTGTCAGCCAACGCGCAAAACTGTGGGAGCGAGCCTGCTCGCGAAGAGGGGGTGTCAGTCGACATTAATGTTTACTGATACACCGCCTTCGCGAGCAGGCTCGCTCCCACAGTGGTTTTTGTGCTGTGCGAATTTATTTGGTTTTCTTCGGGATCCGCACCAGCTGGGTGCCTGAATAGATGTCATGCCAGCTGCGTTTCTGTTTGTCGAACAGCGACCAGATGAATCCAAGGCCGACGCACAGCAAGGATGCGATCGACACGACAAAACGCAGCAGCGCCTGCCACAGGCTGATGGATGAGCCATCGGCGTTCTGCACGCGGATGCACCATACCTGCATGCCCAGCGTCTGGCCGGACCAGGTCCAGAACTTGGCGAAGAAGCCGAACAGCACGAACAACAACACCGTCGACAGCAACGGATCACCGTCCAGCGCGCCGGCTTCGGTCAGGGTGCGCATTTTGTCTTCGCCGATGATCGCCATCTGGATCATCTTGTAGAGGCCGCTGGTGACGATCAACAGAGCCGTGCACAGCAGAAAGTCATAGAACATCGCTGCCAGGCGACGGCCCAGGGTCGCGGCGGGAAAGTCGCCCTGAGGGGTGAGCAGGTGTTTCGACATGGCAGGGCTCTCGACGGAAAAAGAAGCCATTTTACGGATTTACGCGCACAAAAAAGCCCCTGATGTCAGCATCAGGGGCTTTTTCGTTACAGAAGGTTAGGCTTCTGCTTGTACTTCGTCAGCCTGCATGCCTTTCTGGCCTTGCACGGCGATGAAGGTCACTTTCTGGCCTTCTTTCAGGCTCTTGAAGCCGTTGCCCTGAATAGCGCGGAAATGCACGAACAGATCCGGACCGCTTTCTGGAGTGATAAAACCAAAACCTTTCTCGTCGTTAAACCACTTGACGGTACCGCTCTGACGTTGGGACATTTCTTATTTCCTTTGACGCAAAAATTAATGACAGTCTCTTTCTCATGAAAGAGTACTGGGGCTGGTTGCAGGGAGAGTAAGAAGACGCCGAACGGGATGTAGCTAACTTGTAGGCTACTGCCCAGGTCACGATTCCAAGCGACCCATGCAAACACAGTGAACAAACTCTACGCCAACTACGGGAGAAAAAACAAGCCCCGTGAGAAGCCCGGTTTTACTCAGGTTTCTGGCCATAAGTGTGTTCACTAGTTCCAGCTTATTCGATGCGGTGGTTCAATTGCTTTCGATTGTTATAAGCAGGGTTCATAAACGAAAGCTTGCACTCTTTTATGGCGGTTGCGTTACACATTAGTGCACTGTTAACGCAACCGCGTTACTTATAGAAACAGTCAATCAACCACGATAGTAGCGTTGTGCAACGAATGGCATTTTGCTTACAAGCAAAGGCACCTTTTTCCCACGAACAATTGCGAACACAGGTGTGTCGATGGCGATGTATGCGCTGTCGAGGTAACCCATGGCCAAAGGACCGCCCAGGGTCGGACCGAAACCACCGCTGCAAACGCTACCGATGATGTCGCCTGTTTCGTTGACGATCTCTGCACCCTCGCGCACGGGTGTGCGTTCCTGCGGTAACAGGCCTACACGCTTGCGGCTGACACCGGCTTGCTGCTGGGCGAACACGGTTTCAGCGCCAGGGAAGCCGCCGGCCCGCGCGCCATCGGCACGTCGAGGCTTGGAGATGGCCCACAGCAGGCTCGCTTCAATCGGAGTGGTGTCGGTGTTCATGTCGTGGCCGTAGAGGCACAGGCCGGCTTCCAGACGCAGCGAATCACGAGCACCCAGGCCAATGGCCGCAACTTCCGGTTCGGCCAACAGGGCGCGGGCCAACGCTTCGGCATTGGCTGCCGGCACGGAGATTTCGAAGCCGTCTTCGCCGGTGTAACCCGAGCGGCTGACAAAGCAGTCCACGCCCAGCAACTTCACGCGGGCGAACTGCATGAACGTCATCTTCGCCACTTCCGGCGCCAGGCGCGCGAGCACCGTGACGGCGGCCGGACCTTGCAGGGCCAGCAGTGCGCGCTCTTCGAACAGCGGCTCGATGGTGCATTGGTCACCAATGTGTTTGCGCAGGTGCGCGAGGTCCTGATCCTTGCAGGCGGCGTTGACCACCAGGAACAGTTCGTCGTTACCGAGGTTGGCGACCATCAGGTCATCGAGGATGCCGCCCGTCTCGTTGGTGAACATGGCGTAGCGCTGCATGCCCACCGGCAAGTCGATAATGTCCACCGGCACCAGGGTTTCCAGGGCCTTGGCGGCATTGGCGCCGGTCAGGCGGATCTGGCCCATGTGCGAAACATCGAACAGCCCGGCCTGATCACGGGTGTGTTGGTGTTCCTTCATGACGCCCAGCGGGTACTGCACCGGCATGTCATAGCCGGCAAACGGCACCATGCGGGCGCCGAGTTCGATGTGCAGTGCGTGCAACGGGGTTTTCAACAGTTGTTCGGTGGACATATCCAGCTCCTGAAAAAGTGTGCTGATGCAGTGAGCGCGCATCAGCACTCGATAATGTTGACCGCCAAACCGCCACGGGCGGTTTCCTTGTATTTGCTTTTCATGTCGGCGCCGGTCTGGCGCATGGTGCGGATGACTTTGTCGAGGGAGACGAAGTGCTGACCGTCGCCACGCAGGGCCATGCGCACGGCATTGATGGCTTTCACCGAACCCATGGCGTTGCGCTCGATGCAAGGCACTTGCACCAGCCCGCCGATCGGGTCGCAGGTCAGGCCGAGGTTGTGTTCCATGCCGATTTCGGCGGCGTTTTCCACTTGCTGCACGGTGCCGCCAAGCACTTCGCACAACGCGCCGGCCGCCATCGAACAGGCCACACCGACTTCACCCTGACAGCCGACTTCAGCGCCGGAGATCGAGGCGTTTTCT
This sequence comes from Pseudomonas sp. BF-RE-25, assembly GCF_019956105.1. Lineage (NCBI taxonomy): Bacteria > Pseudomonadati > Pseudomonadota > Gammaproteobacteria > Pseudomonadales > Pseudomonadaceae > Pseudomonas > Pseudomonas sp. BF-RE-25. The sequence continues at coordinate 4,807 of NZ_JAHBDB010000037.1, read as the reverse complement.
TTATAGAGAATGCCGATGGCGGCAGCCGTCAGCAGGAAACGTACGACGCCGTCTTCGTTGGCGCCGGGGATGAAACGCATGTAGTAGTGCAAAACCGCCGGGACGATGCCCGCTGCACCGTTGGTAGGTGCGGTGACCACGCGCCCGCCATTGGCGTTTTCTTCGTTGACCGCCAGGGCGTACAGGTTGACCCAGTCCAGCACCGACAGCGGATCGCGCAGCGACGATTCGGGGTTTTTGCACAGTTGCCGATGCAGCGCTGCCGCGCGCCGTTTGACCTTCAAACCGCCGGGCAGGATGCCTTCGTTGCGGCAGCCGGCGTCCACGCAATCCTGCATCACCTGCCAGATTTTCAGCAGGCCGGCTCGGGTTTCCGCTTCCGGGCGCCAGGCGCTTTCGTTGGTCAGCATCACCTGGCTGATGGACAGGCCGTAGGTGGTGCAATGACCGAGCAGGTCCTTGGCGCTTTTGAACGGGAAGGTCAGGGGGGTTGAGTCTTCGACGATACGGTCGGCGCCGGCGGCGTCTTCATCGACGACGAAACCGCCGCCGACCGAGTAGTACTCGCGGCTGCGGATCTGCAGGCCCGCCGCGTCGAACGCGCGAAAGATCATGCCGTTGGGGTGATAGGCCAACGGTTTGCGGATCATCGCCAGGTGTTCTTTCTCGTTGAACGCAATGCTGTGTTCGCCGAGCAGGTTCAAGCGACCGTTACCACGAATGTCTTGCAGACGGGCGGCGACGGTTTCGGTGTTAACGGTGTCGGGGTGTTCACCTTCCAGACCGAGCAGCACAGCCTTGTCGCTGCCATGGCCCTTGCCGGTGGCGCCGAGCGAGCCGTAGAGCTCGACTTTGACGCAGGTGGTCGCGGTCAGCAGCCCTTCACGGCGCAAACCTTCGACGAAACGCGCAGCAGCACGCATCGGGCCGACGGTATGGGAGCTGGAGGGGCCGATGCCAATCTTGAACAGGTCGAACACGCTTAACGACATGGTTGTTCTCCGGTTTCTTGTTATAGGAATTGGCGAGAATCTTGTGGCTAGACACGGTCCCTGTAGGAGCTGGCTTGCTAGCGATGGCATCGACGCGGTGCATCATTTAGACCGAGGTGATGCCATCGCCAGCAAGCCGGCTCCTACAGGTTTTGTGGCGTTCTTGCGAGGGCGGACATGCCGCCCCTATAGATCAAGCGTAGCTTTCGATCGACGGGCAGGCGCAAACCAGGTTGCGATCACCGAAGACGTTGTCGACGCGACCGACCGGCGGCCAGTATTTGCCTTCGATCAACGACGCGACCGGGTACACCGCTTGCTCACGGCTGTACGGATGGGACCACTCGCCGACCAGTTCCGCTGCAGTGTGCGGGGCGTTTTTCAGCGGGTTGTCGTCCTTGTCCAGAGTGCCGTTTTCCACTGCGCGGATTTCTTCGCGGATGCGGATCATGGCGTCGCAGAAGCGGTCCAGTTCTTCCTTGGATTCGCTTTCGGTCGGCTCGATCATCAGCGTGCCGGCGACCGGGAACGACATGGTCGGAGCGTGGAAGCCGAAGTCGATCAGGCGCTTGGCAACGTCATCGACGCTGATGCCGCTGCTGTCTTTCAACGGACGCAGGTCGAGGATGCATTCGTGTGCCACCAGGCCGTTGCTGCCGGTGTACAGCACTGGATAGTGCTCTTCGAGGCGACGGGAAATGTAGTTGGCATTGAGGATCGCCAGTTGCGAAGCGCGCTTGAGACCCGCGCCACCCATCATCCGAATGTACATCCAGGTGATCGGCAAAATGCTCGCGCTGCCGAACGGTGCTGCGCAGACCGCGCCTTCCTTGCGATCCATCTGGGCATGGCCCGGCAGGAACGGGGTCAGGTGCGATTTCACGCCGATCGGGCCGACACCCGGGCCGCCACCACCGTGAGGGATGCAGAAGGTTTTGTGCAGGTTCAGGTGGGACACGTCGCCGCCGAACTTGCCCGGTGCGCAGAGGCCGACCATCGCGTTCATGTTGGCGCCGTCGATGTACACCTGGCCGCCGTTGTCATGAATGATGCCGCAGATTTCGCGGATGCCTTCTTCGAACACGCCGTGGGTCGACGGGTAGGTGATCATCAGCGCAGCGAGGTGTTCGCGGTGCTCGATGGCCTTGGCGCGCAGGTCTTCGATGTCGACGTTGCCACGAGCGTCGCAGGCGGTCACGACCACACGCATGCCAGCCATGTTGGCGGTAGCGGGGTTGGTGCCGTGGGCGGACGACGGGATCAGGCAGATGTCGCGACGGTCTTCGCCACGGCTCTGGTGGTAAGCACGAATGGCCAGCAGACCGGCGTATTCACCTTGCGAACCGGCGTTTGGTTGCAGCGAAATCGAGTCGTAACCGGTGGCGGCGCAGAGCATCGCTTCCAGTTCGTCGGTCAGTTGCTGGTAACCGGCGCTTTGTTCGGCTGGGGCGAACGGGTGCAGGGCACCGAATTCAGCCCAGGTCACCGGGATCATTTCGCTGGCGGCGTTGAGTTTCATGGTGCACGAACCCAACGGGATCATGGTGCGATCCAGGGCCAGGTCCTTGTCGGCGAGCTTGCGCAGGTAGCGCATCAGCTCGGTTTCCGAGTGATAACGGTTGAACACCGGGTGGCTGAGGATCGGCGATTGGCGAACCAGTGCAACCGGGATCGCGCTAACCACTGAGGCGGCGATGGCCGCGAAGTCCGGCAGTGCTTTGCCGTCGGCGAACAAGGCCCACAGGGTTTCGACGTCAGCTTGCGAAGTGGTTTCGTCGAGGGACAGGCCCAGACGCTCGCCATCGACTACGCGCAGGTTGATCTGCTGCGCACGCGCCTTATCATGCAGTTTGGCGGTGTTGGCGCCGGTGTTCAGGGTCAGGGTGTCGAAGAAGCTGGCTTGCTCGACGGTCAGGCCCAGTGCGCTCAAGCCCTTGGCGAGGATCGCGGTCAGGTGATGAATGCGGTTGGCAATCTGCGTCAGGCCTTTCGGGCCGTGATACACGGCGTACATGCTGGCGATGTTGGCCAGCAGAACCTGCGCGGTGCAGATGTTGCTGGTGGCCTTCTCGCGACGGATGTGTTGCTCGCGGGTCTGCATGGCCAGGCGCAGGGCCGGCTTGCCGAAACGGTCCACGGAGACACCGACCAGACGGCCCGGCATGTCGCGCTTGAACGCATCTTTGGTAGAGAAGTAAGCCGCGTGCGGGCCACCGAAGCCCAGCGGCACGCCGAAGCGTTGTGCGCTGCCGATGGCCACGTCGGCACCGAACTCGCCCGGCGGAGTCAGCACGGTCAGGGCCAGCAGGTCGGCAGCGACGGCAACCAGTGCGTTGGCGGCGTGGAAGCGCTCGGTCAGTGCACGGTAATCGAAGACGTCACCGTTGCTGGCCGGGTATTGCAGCAGGGCGCCGAAGAACGGCGTCACGTCAGTCAGTTCAAGCTCGTCGCCGACAACGACGTCGATGCCCAATGGCTCGGCACGAGTGCGCAGCACGTCGAGGGTCTGCGGGTGGCAATGCACGGAGGCGAAGAACGCGTGGCTGCCTTTGTTCTTGCTCAGGCGCTTGCAGAAGGTCATGGCTTCGGCGGCGGCAGTGGCTTCGTCAAGCAGCGAGGCGTTGGCGATCGGCAAACCGGTGAGGTCGCTGATCAGGGTCTGGAAGTTCAACAGCGCTTCGAGACGGCCTTGGGAAATTTCTGGCTGGTACGGGGTGTAGGCGGTGTACCAGGCCGGGTTTTCCAGTAGGTTGCGCAGGATCGGCGACGGCGTATGGGTGCCGTAGTAGCCCTGGCCGATGTAAGTCTTGAACAGCTGGTTCTTGGCAGCGATGCCTTTGATCAACGCCAGGGCGTCGGCTTCGCTCAGGCCGTCTTCGAGGCCGAGCACGCTGGTGCCTTTGATGCTGTCCGGGATGACGCTGGCGCTCAGGGCTTCCAGCGAGTCGAAACCGAGGCTGTTGAGCATCGCTTGCTCATCGCCGGAACGCGGGCCGATGTGGCGCGCGATGAATTCGTTGGCAGTGCTCAGATTGATTTGAGTCATGTGCGTGCTCCTCAGGCTTCGGCGTTGGCTTTGATCAGACGGTCGTAAGCGTCCTGATCCAGCAGTTTGGCGACAGCCGAGGCGTCAGTTGGCTGGAAGCGGAAGAACCAGCCTTCGCCCAGCGGATCTTCGTTGACCAGTTCCGGGCTGCTGTCCAGCGCCGGGTTCACTTCCAGCACTTCACCGTCGAGTGGCATGTACACGCCGCTGGCGGCTTTTACCGATTCCACGGTGGCGGCTTCTGCGCCTTTGTCGTAGGACTGCAGCTCAGGCAGTTGTACGAAAACCACGTCGCCCAAAGCGTTCTGCGCGAAAGCGGTGATGCCGACGGTGACAGAGCCATCAGCTTCGGTACGCAGCCATTCGTGATCTTCAGTAAAACGCAACTCGCTCATGGAAACTCCTAAGGGGGCCAGACTCGTCTGGTGGACGCGATTGAATGCTTGGGCGTAAGCCCTGATTTATGAGTGGTTACTAAGCAATTTCGCGGCCAGTTTGATTTTATTGTTATAAATCAATTACTTGGAGAGTTGTTGCGAGCGTGGTTGTTTGACCGCTGTAGCGAAATCGCTACAGTCGGGCGCGAACAAAAAAGTATAGGTGGATCAAAGCCTTGTGCAGCGGTGATCCGAAGAGGGTGTATCGATATCGTTCCGCTGTAGCGCTTTCAGTACAGGTGGAGGTCGTTTTCAGACGCTATTCCTGAGGATGCCCACCGACCTGTAGGAGCCGGCTTGCTGGCGATGGCGTCTTCAGCATCGCCATCGCC
>NZ_JAHBDB010000036.1:0-51978 GCF_019956105.1 Pseudomonas sp. BF-RE-25 | reverse complement strand
TGCCCTCGCACCGGTCCTGCTCCGTGGGCCCGCCGCCATCGGCCATCCATGGCCGGGGGCGGCTAACCCGGCATCCATGCCGGGTTGCCCACTGCGCAGAACCTCCACTCGGCCTCTCGAGGGGGCGACTACCGCCACAGCCGCCGAGGCGGCCTGAAAGCCGACCTGGCTCTTTGGTGCGCGCGTTCCCTCATTCCGGATATGTACACCTATCCCCTGTAGGAGCCGGCTTGCTGGCGATGGCGTCCGCCCAGCCAATACATACGTTGACTGACCCACCGCTATCGCCAGCAAGCCGGCTCCTACAAGGGATTGGGTTCACACGATTCAAAATTGTAGGAGCCAGCTTGCTGGCGATGGACGTCAACGATAACGCGGGCTGTCTGAATGAACGCGGTGTCCGGGCGTTTTTCGCCGGCAAGCCGGCTCCTACAGGGATCTGCGTACGCTTTTGATTTTCACCACTCATCAGGCCGAGCGTTAGCTCGCCTTCAGCTTTTGATCCGAGCGCCCCCTCGAGAGGCCGAGTGGAGGTTCTGCGTAGTGGGCAACCCGGCAAGGATGCCGGGTTAGCCGCCCCCGGCCATGGATGGCCGATGGCGGCGGGCCCACGGAGCAGGACCGGAGCGAGGGCATGGCGAGCCTTAGCGAGCCACCGAACGAAAGGGGCAAGAGCCCTTGGTTACTTGGGGCTTTTCCAAGTGACTCGCCGTAAGGGCGAAACCAATATCAGCCATCACCCAAACAATGGATATACACCCAGTCAAGGCCTGCGTGAGCCTGTCACCAGCGGCCATAACCATGCGGAGGCCCGTAATAGCCACGCGGCGGGCCGTAATAACCACGGGGAGGGCCGTAGTAGACCGGCGGCGGGCCGTAATAACCCGGTTGTTGCACATAAACCGGTGCCGGCTGGTAATAAACCGGTGGCGGTTGCTGCACGTAAACCGGCTGTGGCTGCACGTAAACCGGTTGCTGCACATAGACCGGCCGGCCGCTATTGATGATGGCCGAACCGACGATGGCCGAGCCAACGATCGCACCAAATACCGCTGGACCTTGCCACCCGCCACCGCCATGCGCTTCTGCCTGCCCTGCGATAGCAAGAGCACCGATCAGCAAGGCAACTGTGGGGATTTTACGGATCATGATAGTTCCTCGGTTCATCGACCCGGCGCTTGCGTCTGCAATAGACCCAAGGATTGTCGCGGGGATACTTCTAAGACAGCGTATTTCTGAAAATCAGCACAGCCGTTGGGTAAATTTTGTGTAAGGTCTGTACCGGCTTCCTTACCAACTTCGCTGCCACGAGCAGGTACGCGGATATGATCGATCAGAACGCGATGGCATGGCTAATCCCGTCCATCTGAAAGTGCAATTGAAGGAGATTTTTCATGCAGATGAACCCCAACAAAGACACCCAGCTGTGCATGTCCCTGTCGGGCCGCCCCGGGAACTTTGGCCTGCGATTTCACAATCATCTGTACGAACAACTTGGCCTGAATTTCTACTACAAGGCGTTCCGCAGCCAGGACCTGACCGGTGCCGTCGCAGGTATCCGCGCCCTGGGGATTCGCGGCTGCGGCGTGTCGATGCCATTCAAGGAAGCCAGCATTGCGCTGGTCGATGAACTGGACGAATCGGCTGCCGCGATTCAATCGATCAACACCATCGTCAATACCGACGGCCACCTCAAGGCTTACAACACCGACTACATCGCCATCGCTCAGTTGCTGGAAACCCACCAGGTGCCCAAGGCGTCGACTTTTGCCCTGCGCGGCAGCGGCGGCATGGCCAAGGCGGTGGCCAGTGCGTTGCGCGATGGTGGATACCTGAACGGCCTGATTGTGGCGCGCAACGAGCACGCCGGACGTGCCCTGGCTGAATCGCTGGGCTATGAATGGCAAGCCGAACTGGGCAGCCAGCGCCCGCAAATGTTGATCAACGTGACACCGATCGGCATGACCGGCGGGCCTGAGGCCGATCACCTGGCGTTCGATGCGCAAACGATCGCAGCAGCGGAGACTGTCTTCGATGTGGTGGCGATCCCCTCGGAAACACCGCTGATCGTGCAGGGACGTGCCGAAGGCAAGCGGGTGATCACCGGACTGGAAGTGATCGCGATCCAGGCGCTGGAGCAGTTCGTGTTGTACACCGGCGTGCGTCCGACGCAGGAGCAGTTTCAGAAGGCGGTGGAATTCGCCCGCAGTTGAGGCCTTCCGCTATTTGTTGGCAGTACTGGCCTCATCGCGAGCGGGCTCGCTCCCACATTCGACCGAGTGCTTCCAGTAGAAATGCGATCAAATGTGGGAGCGAGCTCGCTCGCGATGGCTGCGACTCGGTATCCAGTCAGTCGCAGCAAATTTCCTATACTGCTCCCCAGCAAAACAAGACTTGCCACCCCATCAAACCGTGCCCGAGGTTTCCCATGCATCCCCCCATCCTCAACCTGCATCAGGTCGAACTCGAACCGCTGCCCGAAGCCCTCGCGCCCACCGGTGAAACTGCCGGCCGTTATCAACAGCGGATGGCTCGTGTCGGTCAGCAACTGGGTGCGCAAAAGCTCGGTTATCGTTTGTACGTGCTGGAACCGGGCATGCGCGGCAGCCCGTTTCACAGTCATCGGGTCAACGAGGAGATGTTCTACGTCGTCGCGGGGGAAGGGGAGATTCGGCTCGGTGCCGAGCGTTTTCCGATCCGCGCCGGTGACGTGATCGCCTGCCCGCCGGGCGGTCCGGAAGCAGCGCACCAGATCATCAACACCAGCAAGGCAGAACTGCGCTATTTGGCGGTCAGCACCCAGCAATCGCCGGAAATCTGCGAATACCCGGACTCCGGCAAGTACGCGGTGATGGACGACTTCAAGGTCGATGCCGAAGGCAATGCCTCGGGCTTCGTTGCCATCGCCAGACAGGCTGACGGCGTGGATTACTGGGACGGCGAGTAACTACTAACACCGCCTATCCAAACTGTGGGAGCGAGACCGGCTTGCCGGCGATAGCGGAGTGTCAGTCAACAGTGATGTAGCTGATAAACCGCTATCGCGAGCAGGCTCGCTCCTACAGGTGGATCTGGGGCGCCTGTGGTTACTCGAGGCGTGCCAGGCGCTCTTCCAGCGCTGCAATCCGCGCTTCGAGCTCTTCGATGCGTTCTACCGACACGCCGCTGCCGCCACCACGCTCCACCGGATTCTGCCGTGCCGCGAGGATCGCTTCGATGTCCGCCGGATCACCCAGCGCATGCATGTAACGGTCTTCACGCTGCCCCGCCTGGCGCGGAATCAGCAGCGCCAGACCACGAGCAATCAACCGTTCAAGCTGATGCACAACCTGCTCGGCATCTTCGAACTCATGCATGCGGCCGCTGCGGGTCAGCAGTTCGTTGACCGTCTGCGGACCACGCAAAAACAGCAGTCCCGTCAAAATCACCTGCGCCGGCACCAGTTCCAGTGCCTTGTCGACCTTGTGCTCCCAGCGGTCGGCGCGACTGCCCATGACCAGTTTGGCGAAGCCGCGACCTTCGAGGGCGCGCAGGCTCTGGCCGACCTGGCCCTGGGTGAGGTTCATCACCGGTTCGCGGCTGGTTTTCTGGTTGCAGGCAATCACCAGGGCATTGAGGGTCAGCGGATAGGTTTCCGGGCTGGTGGCCTGTTTCTCGATCAGCGAACCCAGAATGCGGATTTCCGTGCTGTTGAGCCGTGGCTCGTCGAAGGTTGTTTCTTGCTCAATGCTCATGATGCTGCGTCCTTACCTGATTCATATTCTTCTTCAGCTGGCATGCACTTTAGATGGGCGGGCGCCAATGGCAACTGAATTCGTCGCGTCCCCCGGCAATGGTCATAAAAGCTACATCAATCCATAACGCGATTTTTACAATTCGACGGGCACCGTATGCATGGCCGCGCGATGACGGTCGCGCCTGAGGGGCGCGGCGTCAGAGCGTATCGACGACGTCACTGGCCTTACTGACTGCAACCGGGAGCAAGGCATGACGCTGACGTTGGAATCGACTGGCAATAATGCGCTGATCGGCGCGCACCTGCCATGACCGTACTGGTTACCGGCGCTGCGGGTTTCATCGGTTTTCACACGGTCAAGCGCCTGTGTGAGCAAGGCCTTGAAGTGGTCGGCATTGATAACCTCAACGACTACTACAGCGTGGCGCTCAAACACGCTCGGCTCAAGGAGCTGCGAGCCTTGTCGGGCTTTCGTTTCCAGACGCTGGATATCGTCGACAAACCTGCCTTGATGGCGTTGTTCAAGGAACACCGCTTCACAGATGTCATCCATCTGGCGGCCCAGGCGGGTGTTCGCTACTCGCTGGACAACCCGGACGTGTACGCGCAATCGAACCTGACAGGGTTTTTGAATGTGCTGGAGGCCTGCCGGCACCATCGCCCGGACCATCTGATTTATGCCTCGAGCAGTTCGGTGTACGGCACCAACAGCAAGTTGCCATTCAGCGTCGAAGACGCCGTCGATCACCCCGTTTCGCTGTACGCGGCGAGCAAGCGCGCCAATGAGCTGATGGCTCACAGCTACTGCCATCTCTACGGGCTCCAGGCCAGCGGCCTGCGGTTTTTTACCGTGTACGGACCTTGGGGCCGCCCTGACATGGCGCTGTTCAAGTTCACCGACGCGATCCTCAACGATCGCCCCATCGACCTCTACAACCAGGGCTTGATGTCGCGGGATTTCACCTACATCGACGACATCGTCGAAAGCATCGTCCGCCTGCGTCCACGCCCGCCGTTGCCGGAGAACGCCGGGGAGGGCGTCAACCGGATTTTCAACATCGGGCGCGGCACGCCGGTGGCGCTGCTGGATTTCGTCGAATGCCTGGAGGCGGCGCTGGGCCGGCCTGCCCGGCGCAACTTGATGCCGATGCAGGCGGGCGATGTGCACAGGACCTGGGCGGATGTGTCGGCATTGGCGCAGTGGGTCGACTTTCGTCCGCACGTGACGGTCGAGGCCGGCGTCGGGCAATTCGTGAAGTGGTATCGCCACTTTTATCAGCGCTGAAGCGTTGATCTTCGAACATAAAAAATTCAGGAAAACAGGGGCCTCCATGAGCCAGGACTTATTTGTATCCGTGCTGATTCCGGCAAAGAACGAAGCGAGCAATCTCACCGCGCTGCTGGAAGAAATCCGCGTCGCGCTGGCGGATGAAGCGTATGAAGTCATCGTCGTCGACGATGGCAGCACTGACACCACGTTGCAGGCGTTGCGGCAGACCCGGCAAAACGGGCTGAACACGCTGCGCATCCTGCAACATGAACGTTCGCTGGGGCAGAGCACGTCGCTCTATCACGCCGCGCTCGCCGCCCGTGGCCAATGGCTGGCGACCCTCGATGGTGACGGGCAAAACGACCCTGCGGACATCCCCGGCATGCTGGCGCTGGTGCGCCGTGAGCCGGCAGCTGCCGACCTGCAATTGGTCGCCGGGCACCGGGTCAACCGCCGCGACACTGCCAGCAAACGCTGGGCTTCGCGGTTTGCCAACAGGTTGCGCCGACGCATGCTCAAGGATCAGACGCCGGACACCGGCTGCGGGTTGAAACTGATCCAGCGTGCGGCGTTCCTGCGTTTGCCGTACTTCGACCATATGCACCGCTTCATCCCCGCGCTGATCCAGCGCCACAACGGCCGCATGCTCACCCACCCGGTCAATCATCGACCGCGCACGGCCGGCGTCTCCAAATACGGCAACATCGACCGCGCGCTGGTGGGGATTCTCGACCTGATCGGTGTCTGGTGGCTGATCCGGCGCACACGCCTGAACACCCGGCCGCAGGAGATCGAAGGATGAATCTGTCCCGCGAAACCCTGTGGCTGGTGGTCGGTTTCAGCGGCCAGATCGCCTTCACCGGGCGCTTTGTCCTGCAGTGGCTGTACAGCGAATACAAAAAACGCAGCGTGATACCGGTGAGCTTCTGGTACCTGAGCATCATCGGCAGCGCGCTGTTGTTCGCGTACGCCATCTATCGACAGGACCCGGTGTTCATCATCGGCCAGGCGTTCGGTTCCATCGTCTATTTGCGCAACCTGCAATTGATTGCCCGCAGCAAAACCTTGAAGGACTGACCCATGCGCCGAACCCTTTCACCCGGCGTCGAATGCCTGGGGCTGATGCTGCTTGCTCTGTTGCTGGTCGGCGCAGGGCTCGGGTTGCGCCAGCCGCAGAATGTGGACGAGGAGCGCTTCCTCGGCGTGGCGCTGGAGATGCTGCATAACGGGTCGTGGTTGATTCCCCATCGCGCTGCCGAGATTTACGGCGATAAACCACCGATATTCATGTGGACCGTGGCGTTTTTCACCTGGATCACCGGGATGCCCGCCATTGCCCTTTACCTTCCGGGGCTGCTGTCTGCCACCTCGGTCACGGCGATGCTCTACGACTTGGGTCGCAGGCTTTGGAACCAGCGAGCCGGTCGGACGGCCGCGCTGCTTTACCTGGCGACCTATCAGACCTACAGCATTTTGCGCACCGGCCAGATCGACAGTTTTCTGATCCTGTTCACCTCGCTGGGCCTGTACGGTCTGGCCCGACACCTGCTGCTCGGGCCGGCCTGGCGCTGGTTTTACGTGGGCTGTGCGGCGATGGGGATCGGCGTGATCACCAAAGGGGTCGGCTTTGTGCCGGCGTTGATGCTGATCCTGTATGCCTACGCGGTGCGCAAAGGTTGGTCCGGCGTGGTGGCGATGCCGGGCGAAGCGCGCAAATGGTGCCTGGGTGTTGTGGTGCTGCTCGGTGCCGTGGGCATCTGGCTGCTGCCCTTGGCGCTGTCCATCGTGCTCAATGGCGGTGCTGAGGAAATTGCCTACGTGCGGGAAATCCTGCTGCGCCAGACGGCGGGGCGTTATGCGGCCGCCTGGGATCACCGGGAGCCGTTCTGGTACTTCTTCGTCAGCGTCATTCCGCAATATTGGTTGCCGCTGGTGCTCGCGCTGCCGTGGCTGATCCCCGCCTGGCGCCGGCAATTACGCAAGCGCGATGGCCGCGTGTTGGTGCTGCTGGGGTGGGTGGTGCTGGTGGTGCTGTTTTTCTGCCTGAGCAGCGGCAAGCGCAAGTTGTACATTTATCCGGCGCTGCCGGGATTGGTGCTGGTCGCCGCGCCGCTGATGCCGTGGTTGCTCAGGCGCTGGTTCCGTCAACGCCAACTGGGTTCGCGGATTTTTCAGGGGGTGGCGGTGATCTGGTTCACGCTGTGGTTCGCCCGAGGGTTCATCGAGCCGGTCAAGGACGGCGCCAATCCCCACGAGGCGTTGATGGCGCAGGCGGCGACCATGACTCGGGGCGCAGACCTGGTGTTGGTCCACTGGCGCGAGGGCCATTGGTTGTTCGCAAGGCAGCCGATCGTGCATTTCGGCATGATCGGTTCAACGGTCGAGCAGGCGGCGCAGTGGTTGCGTGAACATCCGCAGGCGTACGCGTTGGTGCCGGATGAACAACTCGGTCAGTGCTTCAATCCGCAGGCTGCCCGCGAGTTGGGCGAGACCTCCCGGGCGCAATGGTCGATCGTCGGTGCCGACGCCGACAACGGCAATTGCCATCCTGGTCCGCCGGCCCATATCTATCGCTTCACCTGGGACCGTGCATCGCTATAATCGACCCCACGTTTCACTCCTGTCACCACACGAGACTGCCATGACCATTTCCCTGTACGACGCTTCTGTCCCTGTTTTCAAACAAATGCTCAATGCCCTGAGCGACGTTCTGAACAAGGCCGAAGCCCACGCCACCGCCAAGAACATTGATCCGAACGCTTTCCTGCAAGCCCGTCTGTACCCGGACATGTTCCCGCTGGTGCGTCAGGTGCAGATCGCCGTTGATTTCGCCAAGGGTGTTTCTTCGCGTCTGGCCGAGATCGAAGTGCCGAAGTACGACGACACTGAAACCACCTTCGCCGAGCTGCAAGCGTTGCTGACCAAGGTTCTGGCTTACATTGGCGAGATCAAGCCTGAGCAGATCAATGGCAAGGAAGGCATCGAGATCATCACCCGTCAGGGCACGCCGAAAGAGAAGCGCTTCAGCGGCCAGGCTTACTTGCTGAGCTACGGTCTGCCGCAGTTCTTCTTCCACGTCACCACCGCTTACGCATTGCTGCGTCATAACGGTGTGGAAGTGGGCAAGCGCGATTACATGGGCGCGTTCTAAACCGCCCGGGTACAAAAAAGCCCGCCAAGGTTTGCGCCTTGGCGGGCTTTTTATTGTTCTTGTGGGAGTGGGGTTATGGTTTTTTGTCTGGGGGCATATCCGTTTTTTCGGTTGCGGCGGCTATTGGTTTCGCCCTTACGGCGAGTCACTTGGAAGAGCGCCAAGTAACCAAGCGCTTTTGCCCCTTTCGTTCGGTGCCTCGCCTAGGCTCGGCATACCCTCGCTCCGGTCCTGCTCCGTGGGCCCGCCGCCATCGGCCATCCATGGCCGGGGGCGGCTAACCCGGCATCCATGCCGGGTTGCCCACTGCGCAGAACCTGCGCTCGGCCTCTCGAGGGGGCGACTACCGCCACAGCCGCCGAGGCGGCCTGAAAGCCGACCTGGCTCTTCGGTCGTGCGCACACTTCCTTGCACATCCCCCTGTAGGAGCCGGCTTGCTGGCGATGGCGGTGGGTCAGTCGACGCATTTATTGACTGGACGGACGCTATCGCCAGCAAGCCGGCTCCTACACGGGATTGGGTTCACACGGTTTGAAATTGTAGGAGCTGGCTTGCCAGCGATGGACGTCAACGATAACGCGGGCTGTCTGAATGAACGCGTTGCCCCGACGTTTTTCGCCGGCAAGCCGGCTCCTACAGGGGGCGATGTGCGCTTTTGCTTTCCACCACTCATCAGGCCGAGCGTTAGCTCGCCTTCCGCTTTTGATCTGAGCGCCCCCTCGAGAGGCCGAGCGCAGGTTCTGCGCAGTGGGCAACCCGGCATGGATGCCGGGTTAGCCGCCCCCGGCCATGGATGGCCGATGGCGGCGGGGCCACGGAGCAGGACCGGAGCGAGGGCATGGCGAGCCTAGGCGAGGCACCGAACGAAAGGGGCAAGAGCCCTTGGTTACTTGGGGCTCTTCCAAGTGACTCGCCGTAAGGGCGAAACCCTAAGTGGCCGTTACCGAAGAAACGGATATGCCCAAAATCCAAACAGCCACCAAACCACGCGTCACGCCAAACGCTGAGCCTTCTCGTCCTCACCCAAACAAGCCGCCGCCGTAAACAGCACATCAGTCGAAGAATTCAGCGCAGTCTCCGCCGAATCCTGCAACACACCAATAATGAAACCAACCGCCACCACCTGCATGGCGATTTCACTCGGAATGCCGAACAGACTGCACGCCAGTGGAATCAACAACAACGAACCACCCGCCACACCCGAAGCGCCACAGGCACAAATCGCCGCGACGACACTCAGCAAGATGGCAGTCGGAATGTCCACGGCAATACCCAGCGTATGCACAGCCGCCAGGGTCAGCACAGTAATGGTGATCGCAGCACCCGCCATGTTGATCGTCGCACCCAGCGGAATCGAAACCGAATAAGTGTCCTCATGCAGACCCAGGCGCTTGCTCAGTTCCAGATTGACCGGAATATTCGCCGCCGAACTGCGGGTGAAAAACGCCGTGATGCCACTTTCACGCAAGCACATGATCACCAGCGGATACGGGTTGCGACGCAGCTTCCAGAACACGATCACCGGGTTCATCACCAGCGCCACAAACAGCATGCAACCCAGCAACACCGCCAGCAGATGCGCGTAGCCGATCAAGGCACCGAAACCGGAAGTGGCGAGGGTCGACGCCACCAGGCCGAAAATCCCCAGCGGCGCAAAACGGATCACCAGGCGCACGATCAGGGTCACGCCGTTGGACAAGTCGCCGAGCACTTCACGCGTGGTGTCACCGGCATGGCGAATGGCGACGCCCATGCCGATGGCCCACGCCAGAATACCGATGAAATTGGCATTCATCAGCGCGCTGACCGGGTTATCCACCACGCTCAGCAGCAGACTTTGCAGCACTTCACCGATACCGCCCGGCGCGGTCACCGCGACGTCGTGGGTGGACAGCACCAGGCTCGACGGGAACATCATGCTGGCCACGACCGCGACCACGGCCGCCGCAAACGTGCCCAGCAAGTACAGAAACAGAATTGGGCGGATGTGTGTTTCCTGGCCGTGCTTGTGGTTGGCGATCGACGCCATGACCAGCACGAACACCAGAATCGGCGCGACGGCTTTCAGCGCCGAGACGAACACTTTGCCGATGAACGCAGTGGACTTCGCCACGTCCGGCGCAACCAGCGCCAGGGCAATCCCGGCGAGCAGGCCGATGATGATTTGCGTAACCAGGCTCAAGCGTTTCAAGCGTTGCAATAGCGAAGGGGATGAAGCGGTCATAAAACGGCATCTCTGATTTTATTAGGTGCGGTGTGTCGCGACATCGCGGCCATTAAAGGGCGGATGAACAGGGTGTACGAATCGCAGGGCGCGGACTTTATCACAGCGTCGTCCGCATCCCTCAGACCTGTGACGATCTGCCACCCGCCTGTTAAACGCGATGTGCAGGTTCGTGCAACCGCCTTTGGAAACACTCTGTTAAGATTGCGCATCCTCATTTTCATGTCTGCCAGTGAGCCTTCGGGCTATCGCTGGTGTTGTCGTTTTCTGGAGTTCTGCATGCTGTTGCCCATCCTTCTGTTGTCCGCCGCCGGTTTCACGGTGCTGACCACGGAATTCATCATCGTCGGCCTGTTGCCGGCAATCGCCCGGGATCTTGAAGTGACCATCCCCCAGGCCGGTTTGCTGGTGACGTTGTTCGCCTTCACTGTCGCCGCGTTCGGGCCGTTCCTGACCGCGTACTTCGCCCGGTTCGAACGGCGCAAGCTGTTCATTTCGGTGTTGATCATGTTCGGTCTGGCCAACACCCTCGCGGCGTTTGCGCCGAACATCTGGGTGATGGCCGTTGCGCGGTTGATCCCCGCACTCGGGCTACCAGTGTTCTGGGCCCTGGCCAGTGAAACGGCGGTGGACATCGTCGGGCCGGATTACGCCGGACGCGCCATTGCCAAGATCGGTTTCGGCATCGTTTGCGCGACGGTGTTCGGCATTCCGGTGGGTACGTTGATTTCCGATGCGTTCGGCTGGCGCAGTGCCTTCGGCATTCTGGCGGTGATCGCGTTTGCCAAGGCGTTGCTGCTGTTTATCTACTTGCCGAAAACCAGTCTGCATCAGCATCAGGTGAGCTTCCGTTCACAGTTCAAGATCCTGCGCAGCCCGTTGATGATCGGGCACGTGTTGCTGTCGATCCTGGTGTTCAGCGGCATGTTCACCGCTTACACCTATCTGGCGGACATTCTTGAGCGGCTGGCCGGTTTCAACGGCACTGTAGTGGGCTGGTGCCTGATGGGCTTCGGCGCGGTGGGCCTGATCGGCAACTCGTTGGGCGGTCGCGCGGTGGATCGTCATCCGCTGATTGCTTCCGTGACGTTCTGCGCGTTCATGATCGCCGGCATGGTGACGCTGGTGCCGAACATCCATTCGCCGCTGGGTCTGGCGGCAGCAATGGGCATTTGGGGCGTGACACAAGCGGCGTTGTTCCTGGTCAGCCATGTGCGTTTGATGAAAGCCGCGCCCGAAGCGCCGGCGTTTGCCGCGTCGCTGAACATTGCCGGCGCCAACCTCGGTATCGGTCTGGGCGCGATGGTCGGTGGCCGGGTGATCGACAGCGTTGGCCTGGGTGGGCTTGGCTTTGCGGCGGCGGGTTTTATTCTGATCTCGATCCTGTTGGCCATGGCGCTGATGACCTTCAAACCCCGCGAAGTCTGCGCCTGACCCTCATATCTCGGTGAACAGCTCGCGTCGGGCACCTTCGGTAATCGCAACGATGCCGGGGTGCTTGACCTTGCGCTCCACCGAAATGGCGTAGAACGACTCGGTCACGGCGTCGGTCTGGCCAATCAATTCCACGCCGCACTGACGCTTCACTTCATCGGCAATCACGCTCGGGCCGATGAAAATCCCGCTGCCGGACTGACCGAAGGCCTGCATCAACGCGCTGTCGTCGAACTCGCCGACGATGCGCGGCTGAATCTGCTGCTCGGCAAACCAGCGTTGCAAACGACTGCGCACCACGGTTTCCGGCCCCGGAATCAGTAGCGGTGCGCCGTGCAGGCTGCGTGGGAAATCCTGACCGTACTGCGCCGCCAGTTCGGCGGTGGCGAAGAAACTGATCCCGCATTCCCCGAGTTTCTGGCTGTAGCCCTTGATGTCGAGGTGCGACGGCATCGGGCTGTCGGAAATCACCAGGTCCAGGCGCTGAATCGCCAGGTCGGCGAGCAAGCGTTCAAGTTTGTCTTCGCGGCAGGTAATGCGCAGCGGTTCGCTCAGCTCCATGGTCGGCGCGATCAGGCGATAGACGATGGATTTGGGTACCACGTCAGCCACGCCAACCCGAAACAGAATCTGCTGCTCATTGGGTTGCGCCCGCAGCATCAGCTCCAATTCACCGCCGAGCTGAAACATTTGCTCGGCGTAGGGCAGGGTCTGGCGGCCGGCTTCGGTGAGCTCCAGCTGTCGGCCAACCCGACGAAACAACTCGATACCGTAGGTTTGTTCGAGCAAGGAAATCTGCCCGCTGATGGTCTGCGGCGTCAGGTTCAGCTGTTCGCAGGCGCGCACGATGCTGCCGGTCTTGGCCACGACCCAGAAGTAATGCAGTTGTCGATAGTTGAGCATGGCGACCTACAGTTCGTTAAAACCGAAGTATAACCGCTAAAAATACGAATTTTCCTGAAGTGTTTGCCTCCCTAGAATGCCTCGCTATCAGCGGGCCATCGTTTCGGCCCGTTTTGTTCTATCGAGGAAAGCATCATGAAGCTTAAAACCACGGCACTGTTGATTGCGTCTTTACTGGTGCTGGCCGGTTGCGACCAGGCCGAAAAAAGCGCTCAGCAACTGATGGGCAAGGCTGCCGAATCCGCCAAGCAAGCGATTGACGACACCCACAAAGCCGCCGAGCAAGCGCTCAGCGATGCCACCGGCGGGCTGGTCAGCAAGAAAGAATCATCGGGCGACGATAAAGAGAAAACCGAATCGTCGTCCCAGGAAATCTAAACCGTCTTAAAACGAGTCAGGACTGACCCATGGAATACCTTTTAGAACTTGCTGCAAGCCCCACCGCCTGGGTCGCCCTGGCCACGCTGGTGGTGATGGAAATCGTGCTCGGCATCGATAACCTGATCTTCATCTCGATCCTGACCAACAAACTGCCGGAACAGCATCGGCAGAAGGCGCGGCGCATTGGTATCGGCATGGCGCTGATCCTGCGACTGGCACTGCTGAGCACCATCGCGTTCATCGTCCAGTTGACTGAGCCGGTGATCGAGATCCTCGGCCACGCGTTCTCCTGGAAGGACATGATCCTGATCGCCGGCGGCCTGTTCCTGTTGTGGAAGGCGACCACCGAGATCCATCACAGCATGGACCCGGCGCCGGAAGATCCGAAGTCGGCGACCTCGACCGTGACCCTGGGCTTTGCCGCCGCGATCGGTCAGATCCTGATGCTGGACATGGTGTTCTCCATCGACAGCATCATTACCGCTGTCGGTATGACCGAGCATTTGCCGATCATGATCATCGCGGTGGTGGTGTCGGTGCTGGTGATGTTGTTGGCGGCTGACCCATTGGCCAAGTTCATCAACGACAACCCGACGGTGGTGATGCTGGCACTGGGCTTCCTGATCATGATCGGCATGACGCTGATCGCCGAAGGCTTCGGCGCCCACGTACCGAAAGGCTACGTCTACGCAGCCATGGCGTTCTCGGCAACGATTGAAGGCTTGAACATGATGTCGCGACGGGCCAAGCAGAAGCGCATTGCCGCTGAAGCGTAACCTGGGCTGAAACGAAAACGGCCGCCTGCACTCGCAAGAGTCCAGGCGGCCTTTTGTATTCGGGGGTATTAAAAAGTGCCCGTCAGTGCGCAGTGGCGTGACGTGCAACCGGTTTGTCGGTTTTCGTCACCCGAGCCGGCTGGGCGGGGTGGTGATGGTGCCTGCGGGCAATTCGCAGGACTCCCCACAACATGGCGGCGGCAACAGCCAGCCAACTGAAAATCAACATCACAATGGTCATTGTCAGGCTCATCAGTGCCTCCTCTTCGCCCTGCTTCGGGCACACACGCTTTGCAAGTGACAGTCTAGTCGCTGCCATGTTGCAGGCTATTGACCAAAGGTCGTTGCCGACCAATCAGTTCGCTCTATCGAACGCAATCAACTGCCGGTTAAGGCTATACCGCTGTCGCGCGGCGTCCTATGATCAACGGCCAAGCCGGGAGCACGGACACCTGGCGTCTGAACAAGAGAGTGATGATGGTGCGGGTATTTTCGCGAATTCGAACGGCAGCCCTGATTGTTGGCTGTGTTGCAGGTCTGGCTGGCTGCGCGGGCAGTGTGGCGCCGGAGGTCAAGCGTCTGCCGGAACGCGTGGAACTCAGCGGGACGTTCTACCGTGGGCAAAGCTTTCAAAGCGGACCCCAAGTGCTGGCCAGTCTGTTGGCCCAGCAGGGCATCGTGATTACCCCGGGGTTGCTCGAAAAGCCTTTGCACCTGCCGGGCGCCGAAACGCAATTGCAGCAGAACATGCAGAACCTCGCCCGCGAGTACGGGATGGTCGTTTACCCACTCGACAGCCATTTGCCTGCGTTGCTGACCCAGGTTGCGGCGGGTTACCCGGTGATGGTGCGCTTCACTGAAGGCTCGGCGTTCTGGGCTGAACCGCGTTACGCCATTCTCGCCGGGTACAACCGTCAGAAGCGGACTGTGTTGCTGCGCTCGGGATTGAATCGACGGGAGTTGATGAGCTTCAGCTCGTTTGAGTCGTCGTTCAAGGATGCGGGTGGTTGGGCGGTGCTGATCCAGAAACCGGAGCAGATTCCGGCCAACGTTGATCAGTCGCGTTGGTTGAAAGCGGCGAACGACTTGGCCCAGGCCGGCCAGGAGCAGGCCGCTGCCCGTGCGAAGAAGGCGCTGACTTCGCAGTAAGCTTCCCGTTCGTCATCTGCCCGGCACTGCCACTTGCGATTGGCCTCTAAAGGATAAGGGCCCGGATGTTTCCGGGGCCGTCCCAAGGAGGCGTCCATGACACATCCCACTTCACCCTCCGGCCCGCACTCGTCCGAGCATTCTTCAGGCAATGAGTTGGGTTTCGATCCGGATTCGCCGGACCTTGCCGACCCTCAGGTCGACCCCATCGGACCTGCCAGGGCGCCCAGGGATGTTAAACCGGGCGAGGCGGGCAAGGCTCCCGCCAAACCTTACGACCCGCTCGCGAATTTGAAACCCTGACGTTTTGTGTGAGGTGCGTATGTCTATTGATTCGAGTTTTGACGACAAGCGTCCGGACAGTGTTCCAACCACTGTGGAGGATGATATTGATCCGGTGATGGATCCGGACCGTCCGATGCGTGATCCATTGGTCAGGCCGGTGGTGACGCCAAGGGATCCGAGTGCGGGGGATGGTGTTCCGGATGATGATCAGATGCCATTGCCGAATGATTGAGGTTTTCGGTTTGGCGTTCAGTGGGTTGGGGGTATATCCGTTATTGCGGTAACGGCGGCTATTGGTTTCGCCCTTACGGCGAGTCACTTTCGAAAAGCCTGCGCGGCCCGGCGGAAAGTAACCAAAGCGCTTTTGCCCCTTTCGTTCGGTGCCTCGCCTAGGCTCGGCATGCCCTCGCTCCGGTCCTGCTCCGTGGGCCCGCCGCGATCGGCCATCCCTGGCCGTGCGCGGCTAACCCGGCATCCATGCCGGGTTGCCCACTGCGCAGAACCTCCACTCGGCCTCTCGAGGGGGCGACCACCGCCACAGCCGCCGAGGCGGCCTGAAAGCCGACCTGGCTCTCAGTCGTCCGCGTTCGCCTTCTCTGCTGCGTTCACTCATTCCGGATATATACACCGATCCCTGTAGGAGCCGGCTTGCTGGCGATAGCGTCCGTCCAGCCAATACAAACGTCGACTGACCCACCGCCATCGCCAGCAAGCCGGCTCCTACAAGGGATTGGGTTCACACGATTCAAAATTGTAGGAGCTGGCTTGCCAGCGATGGACGTCAACGATAACGCGGGCTGTCTGAATGAACGCGTCGCCTAGACGCTTTTCGCCGGCAAGCCGGCTCCTACAGGGAATCCCATACGCTTTTGCTTCTCACCACTCATCAGGCCGAGCGTTAGCTCGCCTTCAGCTTTTGATCTGAGCGCCCCCTCGAGAGGCCGAGTGGAGGTTCTGCGCAGTGGGCAACCCGGCATGGATGCCGGGTTAGCCGCCCCCGGCCATGGATGGCCGATGGCGGCGGGCCCACGGAGCAGGACCGGAGCGAGGGCATGCCGAGCATTAGCGAGGCACCGAACGAAAGGGGCAAGAGCCCTTGGTTACTTGGGGCTTTTCCAAGTGACTCGCCGTAAGGGCGAAACCATAAGCCGCCGTTACCGAAGAAACGGATATATCCCCAACTACTTCGAAGCCTCAACCACACCACTCTGACGGTGCTTGAGGTTCTTTTCCGACTTGTACTGCAAGGCCTCAGACGGAACGTTGGCGCCCTTGCCGGTCTCGACCCAGTTGCGAATACGACTGGCATCGGCGAAGTGCGTGTACTTGCCGTACGCATCGAGAATCACCAGCGCCACCGGACGATTACCCATGCTGGTCACCAGCACCAGGCAGTGGCCGGCTTCATTGGTAAAGCCGGTTTTGGTCAACTTGATGTCCCAGTTCGGCTTGCCGACCAGATGGTCGGTGTTGCGAAAACCCAGGCTGTAATTGGGTTTGCGAAACGAGACGGTTTTTTCCTTGGTGGTGCTCAACTCGGTCAATAACGGGTACTTGTGCGCCGCGATCAGCAATTTGCTCAGGTCGCGTGCGGTAGAAACGTTACGAGGGGAGAGGCCGGTCGGTTCGACGAAGTGGGTGCTGGTCATGCCCAACGCCTTGGCCTTGGCGTTCATCGCGGCAATGAATGCGACATAGCCGCCCGGATAGTGGTGGGCCAGGCTCGCGGCTGCGCGGTTTTCCGAGGACATCAGCGCGATCAGCAGCATTTCCCTGCGCGGCAATTCGCTTTTGAGTTTCACCCGGGAAAACACGCCTTTCATTTCTGGCGTATCGCTGATGTTGATATTGATGTACTCGTCCATGTTCTGCCTGGCTTCAACCACGACAAGACCGGTCATCAATTTGCTGACGGAGGCGATAGGAACAACCACATCGGGGTTGCTGGCATAGATGACTTTGTTGGTCTGCATATCCAGCAGCAAAGAGCTGCCGGAAGCCAGCTTGAGTTGTTTCGTATCTCGAGGTGCCGCGGTGGTTTCAGCAGCATTGACCGTTGGCGTGATGAACGTCCCTGTAAATACAAAAAATAGGCTCAGGATGGAAAGACGGATTTTCACGCTGGCAGACTCATAAGGTGTGGATTAGCCGTTTTGTAACGGGCTGTTGCTTTAAAAACGACGCATTTTAGGAGTATGGCTGAAGAACTGTCGATGGTTGTTCAATCAACAAGTCAAAGTCCTTGAAAAGCCCTACAAAACAGCAGGTTTCCGGCGAGTGGTCGTGTCATTCCCCGGGCAAAAAGAACCCCGCCATTGGCGGGGTTCTTTTGTTCGTTGCCTGGATCGAGGCGTGAACTCAGCTGTGCAGCGTTTCCGCGGCGTACAGCGTGTTTTCCAGCAGGCAGGCGCGGGTCATCGGGCCGACGCCGCCCGGTACTGGGGTGATCCAGCCAGCGCGGGGCAGGGCGGTTTCGTAGATCACGTCGCCGACCAGTTTGCCGTCTTCCTGACGGTTGATGCCGACGTCGATCACGATCGCGCCTTCCTTGATCCATTCACCCTTGACCAGGCCCGGCTTGCCGGCGGCGACCACCACCAGATCGGCACGACCGACGTGGCCTGCCAGATCCTTGGTGAAGCGGTGGGTAACGGTCACGGTGCAACCGGCCAGCAGCAATTCCATCGCCATCGGTCGCCCGACAATGTTGGAGGCGCCGACGACCACTGCGTCCATCCCGTAAAGATCGGCCCCGGTGCTTTCCAGCAGGGTCATGATCCCTTTGGGCGTGCAAGGGCGCAGCAGCGGAATGCGCTGGGCCAGACGACCGACGTTATAAGGATGGAAGCCGTCGACGTCTTTGTCCGGACGAATGCGTTCCAGCAATTTGGACGCGTCCAGGTGTTCAGGCAACGGAAGCTGAAGCAGAACGCCGTCGATTGCCGGGTCGTCGTTAAGGCGATCGATCAGGGCGGTCAGCGCTTCTTGAGTGGTTTCGGAAGGCAGGTCGTAGGCTTGGGAAATGAAGCCGACCTCTTCACAGTCTTTACGCTTGTGCGAGACATAAACCTGAGAGGCAGGATCGCTGCCGACCAGGATCACCGCGAGACCGGGAGTGCGCAGGCCTTGCTGGCGACGCTCGGTAACGCGTTTGGCGATCTGCTGGCGCAGGCTGGCGGCGATCGATTTGCCGTCGATTAGTTGTGCAGTCATTGCGCGTGATTAACCATCGAGAGGGGAAAAAAAGAGAACGCATTCTCGCATGTCATGAGGTGAGGGCAAAGGCGCTTGGTCTGCAAATTCCGCTAACCCCTTTAATTAAATGAATTTTTTTTAAAAAGGATTTGACGCCCTACGGGGGGCTCTATACTATTCGTCGCACTTGTCGGGCACAGCCTAGCACTGGTTAAGAAGGTCGAGTGGAATTACGATTCTGCAAGGCTGGAAAGCACTTAGTTTGTAGTCCTTCAAGGGTACAGATTAACAAGGCGCCCGTAGCTCAGCTGGATAGAGCATCCGCCTTCTAAGCGGATGGTCGCAGGTTCGAGTCCTGCCGGGTGCGCCATTAGGCAGCTTTGGCACAAGTAACGCGATATGGTGGGCGTAGCTCAGTTGGTAGAGCACGGGATTGTGACTCCCGTTGTCGTGGGTTCGATCCCCATCGTCCACCCCATATTTCGAAAGGCGCCAGATTAACAGTCTGGCGCCTTTGCTTTAACGGCTACATGCGGATGTGGTGGAATTGGTAGACACACTGGATTTAGGTTCCAGCGCCGCGAGGCGTAAGAGTTCGAGTCTCTTCATCCGCACCAAATAAAGCTTCATTCAGGCCGCTGGCTTGGCTGGAGCTCAACGAAGAAGTTGTTTGGCTTCTTTGTTACGCAATATGGTGGGCGTAGCTCAGTTGGTAGAGCACGGGATTGTGACTCCCGTTGTCGTGGGTTCGATCCCCATCGTCCACCCCATATTCCGAAAGGCGCCAGATTTAACAGTCTGGCGCCTTTTTTGTTTTAGTGGTTCGAGTGTTTCGCGACTGCAGGTTCTGGGTCGCAGGCGCAGGGCGTTTCGTCGTATTTTTGTTTCTCGATGATGCCGTGCTGCTCGCCGGTCTTGCTCGCGAGATCGGCTGTCAGGGGATGCCTGGCAATCGCTTCTATATATAGAAGGGTTGGCGCAGAGCCCTGGCATGATTGGCTGTATTTGCCACCGGGGCGAGATGCATTCATGCATTCGCACCTATAAATTGCCTGCTGCGTTGTTACCCGTTTTCAGTAGGGTGACTTCTTGAGTTTGACCTACTAGAATGCATGCCCTTGATTCTGGGGTCGGAAACGGCCGGCCAACGTCTGTGCAACGAGGAATATCCATGCAAGTTTCTGTTGAAAATACTTCTGCTCTTGAGCGCCGCATGAGCATCACCGTGCCGGCTGAGCGCATCGAGACTCAGGTCAACAAGCGTCTGCAGCAGACCGCCCAAAAGGCCAAGATCGCTGGTTTCCGTCCAGGCAAAGTGCCGATGAGCGAAATCAAGCGCCGTTTTGGTGCTGATGCACGTCAGGAAGCTGTCGGCGACGTCATCCAGTCCTCTTTCTACGAAGCCGTAGTTGAGCAAAAGCTGAACCCGGCTGGCGCTCCTTCGATCGAGCCGAAATCCCTGGAAGCTGGCAAAGACCTGGAATACGTCGCGATTTTCGAAGTGTTCCCAGAGTTCACCGTTGCCGGTTTCGAAGGCATCACCGTTGAGCGCCTGAGCGCTGACGTGGCTGACGCCGATCTGGACAAAATGCTGGACGTGCTGCGCAAGCAGAACACCCGTTTCGAAGTGGCCGATCGCGCCGCTCAGAACGACGACCAACTGAACATCGATTTCGTCGGCAAGGTTGACGGTGAAGTGTTCGCTGGCGGTTCCGCCAAAGGCACTCAGCTGGTTCTGGGTTCCGGCCGCATGATCCCGGGTTTCGAAGACGGTCTGGTTGGCGCTAAAGCCGGCGAAGAGCGCGTTCTGAACCTGACCTTCCCGGCTGACTATCAGAACCTGGACCTGGCGGGCAAAACCGCTGAGTTCACCGTGACTGTGAACACTGTTTCCGAGCCAAAACTGCCTGAGCTGAACGAAGAGTTCTTCGCTCAATTCGGCATCAAGGAAACCGGTCTGGAAGGCTTCCGCGCCGAAGTTCGCAAGAACATGGAGCGTGAGCTGCGTCAGGCAATCAAATCCAAGGTCAAGAATCAGGTAATGGACGGTCTGCTGGCCACCAACCCGATCGAAGTGCCAAAGGCTCTGCTGTCCAACGAAGTTGACCGTCTGCGCGTGCAGGCTGTTCAGCAGTTCGGCGGCAACATCAAGCCTGACCAACTGCCGGCCGAGCTGTTCGAAGAGCAAGCCAAGCGTCGCGTTGTTCTGGGTCTGATCGTGGCTGAAGTGGTCAAGCAATTCGACCTCAAGCCTGACGAAGCCCGCGTTCGTGAAATGATCCAGGAAATGGCTTCGGCCTACCAAGAGCCTGAGCAGGTTGTGTCCTGGTACTACAAGAACGAGCAGCAACTGAACGAAGTCCGTTCGGTTGTGCTGGAAGAGCAAGTTGTGGATACTGTTCTGCAGAAAGCTAGCGTGACCGACAAATCGGTCTCTTACGAAGAAGCGGTCAAGCCGGTAGAAGCTCCACAAGCCGACTGATCTTTTCTGCGGTAAGAAGCACACACCATAAGCCAGCCTTCGTGCTGGCTTATGCGTATTCAAGACATAACTATTTGGGAGTGACTGCAGAGCATGTTCCGTAATTCGTATATTCAGCAGAACTCTGATATCCAGGCCGCAGGCGGCCTGGTCCCGATGGTTGTCGAGCAGTCTGCTCGTGGCGAGCGCGCCTACGACATTTACTCGCGTCTTCTCAAGGAGCGGGTGATCTTTCTGGTGGGTCCGGTAGAGGACTACATGGCCAACCTGATTTGTGCGCAGCTGCTGTTCCTTGAAGCGGAAAACCCGGACAAGGACATCCATCTCTATATCAACTCCCCGGGCGGTTCGGTGACGGCGGGCATGTCGATCTACGACACCATGCAGTTCATCAAGCCTAACGTGTCGACCACCTGTATCGGTCAGGCCTGCAGCATGGGCGCATTCCTGCTGACCGCAGGTGCTCCTGGCAAGCGTTACTGCCTGCCGAACTCACGCGTGATGATTCACCAGCCACTGGGCGGTTTCCAGGGGCAGGCTTCGGATATCGAAATCCATGCCAAGGAAATCCTCTTCATTCGTGAGCGTCTCAACACGCTGATGGCCAAGCATAGCGGGCGCACGCTTGAAGAGATCGAGCGCGATACCAACCGCGACAATTTCATGAGTGCAGAAGCCGCGCGTGAATACGGGTTGATCGATGAAGTGATCACCCAGCGCCCCGCTTAATATAAGCAGCTCAAAATAAGGCGGGTCGGCTGGTCCGATCACCAGCGGGCTTGAAAAAGCCCGCAATAGCCTTCATCTTGTGTTGCAAGCCTATCGGATTTGGATCGAACGAATGACTGACACCCGCAACGGCGAGGACAACGGCAAGCTGCTCTATTGCTCCTTCTGTGGCAAAAGCCAGCATGAAGTGCGCAAATTGATTGCCGGCCCCTCGGTCTTTATCTGCGACGAGTGCGTCGACCTGTGCAATGACATCATCCGAGAGGAGGTGCAGGAAGCCCAGGCGGAAAGCAGCGCGCATAAATTGCCTTCGCCTAAAGAAATCAGCGGCATCCTTGATCAGTACGTGATTGGTCAGGAGCGTGCAAAAAAGGTTCTGGCTGTAGCGGTGTACAACCACTACAAGCGCCTGAACCAGCGTGACAAAAAGAATGACGACGTCGAACTCGGCAAGAGCAACATCTTGCTGATCGGCCCGACAGGCTCGGGTAAAACCCTGCTTGCCGAAACACTGGCCCGCTTGTTGAACGTTCCGTTCACCATCGCCGACGCAACCACCCTCACCGAGGCGGGTTATGTGGGTGAAGATGTCGAGAACATCATTCAGAAGCTGTTGCAGAAGTGCGATTACGACGTAGAAAAAGCCCAGATGGGCATTGTCTACATCGATGAGATCGACAAGATCTCGCGCAAGTCTGACAACCCGTCGATCACCCGGGACGTTTCCGGTGAAGGCGTGCAGCAGGCCCTGCTCAAGCTGATCGAAGGTACGGTCGCTTCCGTTCCGCCTCAAGGTGGTCGCAAGCATCCGCAGCAGGAATTCCTTCAGGTTGACACCCGTAACATCCTGTTCATCTGCGGCGGCGCATTCTCTGGTCTGGAAAAGGTTATTCAAAACCGTTCCACCAAGGGCGGCATCGGTTTCAACGCAGAAGTGCGCAGCAAGGAAGAAGGCAAGAAAGTCGGTGAATCCCTGCGTGAAGTCGAGCCTGACGATCTGGTCAAGTTCGGTCTGATCCCGGAATTCGTCGGTCGTCTGCCGGTTCTTGCCACGCTGGACGAGCTTGATGAGGCTGCATTGATGCAGATCCTCACCGAGCCGAAAAATGCTCTGACCAAACAGTATGCCAAGCTGTTCGAGATGGAAGGCGTGGACCTGGAATTCCGGGCTGACGCACTCAAATCGGTCGCCAAACGTGCCCTGGAACGCAAGACCGGTGCCCGTGGACTGCGCTCGATTCTCGAAGGTGTATTGCTCGACACTATGTATGAAATCCCCTCGCAGTCCGAGGTGAGTAAAGTAGTGATCGATGAAAGCGTTATAGAAGGCAAGTCCAAGCCACTGTATATCTACGAAAACAGTGAGCCGGCTGCCAAGGCCGCGCCAGACGCTTAAGCGTCACGCAGCTGGAATAAAGAAGGGGCCTTCGGGCCCCTTTTCTTTTAAAGCATTTTTAACGTCCTCTTTGCGCTTGTTTTTTTTCAAGGCAGCCCCCATCTTGGTTTCAAGCTTACTTCCATCTGTTTACGGCCTTATGGCCGCCGTAGAGGCGAAATCATGAAGACAACCATCGAATTGCCTCTCCTGCCATTGCGTGATGTTGTGGTTTATCCGCACATGGTTATCCCGCTGTTCGTGGGGCGCGAGAAATCCATCGAAGCCCTCGAGGCAGCGATGACGGGCGACAAGCAGATCCTTCTGCTGGCCCAGAGAAACCCTGCTGACGACGATCCCGGTGAAGAAGCACTTTATCGCGTAGGTACGATCGCTACCGTTCTGCAGTTGCTCAAGTTGCCTGACGGCACGGTCAAGGTTCTGGTCGAAGGTGAGCAGCGCGGCGCCGTGGAGCGCTTCAGCGAAGTGGACGGCCACTGCCGTGCCGAAGTCTCCTTGATCGATGAAGTCGATGCGCCTGAGCGCGAGTCGGAAGTGTTTGTCCGCAGCCTGCTGGCTCAGTTCGAACAATATGTGCAGCTGGGCAAGAAAGTCCCCGCTGAAGTCCTGTCGTCGCTCAATAGCATCGACGAGCCAGGCCGCCTGGTCGATACCATGGCCGCGCACATGGCCCTGAAGATCGAGCAGAAGCAGGAAATTCTCGAAATCATCGATTTGTCGGCCCGGGTCGAGCACGTCCTGGCGCTGCTGGATGCCGAGATCGACCTGCTGCAAGTCGAAAAACGCATTCGCGGTCGCGTCAAAAAACAAATGGAGCGCAGCCAGCGCGAGTACTACCTGAATGAGCAGATGAAGGCCATTCAGAAAGAGCTCGGCGACAGCGACGAAGGCCATAACGAAATCGAAGAGCTGAAAAAGCGCATCGATGCAGCCGGCCTGCCGAAAGACGCCTTGGCCAAGGCCCAGGCCGAACTGAACAAGCTGAAACAAATGTCGCCAATGTCCGCGGAAGCGACCGTGGTGCGTTCGTACATCGACTGGCTGGTTCAGGTGCCGTGGAAGGCTCAGAGCAAAGTGCGTCTGGACCTGGCGCGTGCCGAAGACATCCTCGACGCCGACCACTACGGCCTGGAAGAAGTCAAAGAACGCATCCTCGAATACCTCGCCGTGCAGAAGCGCGTGAAGAAGATTCGTGGCCCGGTGTTGTGCCTGGTCGGTCCTCCTGGCGTGGGTAAAACCTCGCTGGCGGAGTCGATTGCTCACGCCACCAACCGTAAATTCGTGCGCATGGCCCTCGGTGGTGTGCGCGATGAAGCGGAAATTCGTGGTCATCGCCGGACTTATATCGGTTCGATGCCAGGAAGATTGATTCAAAAGATGACAAAAGTGGGCGTCCGCAACCCGCTGTTCCTGCTCGATGAAATCGACAAAATGGGCAGCGACATGCGTGGCGATCCAGCGTCGGCGTTGCTGGAAGTGCTCGATCCGGAGCAGAACCACAACTTCAACGATCACTATCTGGAAGTCGATTACGACCTGTCCGATGTGATGTTCCTGTGCACCTCGAACTCGATGAATATTCCACCGGCGCTGCTCGACCGGATGGAAGTGATTCGTCTGCCGGGTTACACCGAAGACGAGAAAATCAACATCGCCGTCAAATACCTTTCGCCGAAGCAGATTACTGCCAACGGTTTGAAGAAAGGCGAGCTGGAATTCGACGCTGAAGCGATCCGCGACATCATCCGCTACTACACCCGCGAAGCCGGTGTGCGTGGGCTGGAGCGCCAGATTGCCAAGGTTTGCCGCAAGGCGGTCAAAGAACATGCACTGGAAAAACGCTTCTCGGTGAAGGTCACTGCCGACATGCTGGAGCACTTCCTGGGCGTGCGTAAATTCCGCTACGGCCTGGCTGAATCGCAGGATCAGATCGGTCAGGTGACCGGCCTGGCATGGACTCAGGTGGGCGGCGAATTGCTGACCATCGAAGCTGCTGTCGTACCGGGCAAAGGCCAGTTGATCAAGACCGGTTCGCTGGGTGACGTGATGGTCGAATCGATCACCGCTGCCTTGACCGTTGTCCGCAGCCGCGCGAAGAGCCTGGGCATTCCCCTGGACTTCCACGAGAAGCGCGACACGCACATCCATATGCCGGAAGGGGCGACCCCGAAGGACGGCCCTAGCGCCGGTGTAGGCATGTGCACGGCCCTGGTGTCGGCGTTGACCGGGATCCCGGTGCGCGCTGACGTGGCCATGACGGGTGAAATCACCTTGCGCGGTCAAGTGCTGGCGATTGGCGGTCTGAAAGAAAAACTGCTTGCTGCCCACCGTGGCGGGATCAAGACGGTGATCATTCCTGAAGAGAACGTACGCGATCTGAAGGAAATTCCTGACAATATCAAGCAAGATCTGCAGATTAAACCGGTTAAATGGATTGACGAGGTCCTGCAAATTGCGCTGCAATACGCGCCGGAGCCCTTGCCCGATGTAGCTCCGGAGATAGTTGCAAAGGATGAAAAACGCGAGTCTGACTCTAAGGAAAGAATTAGCACGCATTAGTACGCATTTGCCTGGAGGGCTTGTTGACAGCTTTTTAGAGCCCTTGTTATAAAGCGGCTCTTAAGTGTCTGTAGGCCATTCAGCACTCGTTTTTGCTTTCACCAAAAAACTTAGAATCATACTCAAATAGATATAAGGGGACTTAGAGTGAACAAGTCGGAACTGATTGATGCTATCGCTGCATCCGCTGATATCCCGAAAGCTGCTGCTGGCCGTGCGCTGGACGCTGTAATCGAATCCGTCACTGGCGCTCTCAAGGCTGGCGACTCTGTTGTTCTGGTTGGTTTCGGTACTTTCTCCGTGACTGATCGTCCAGCTCGCATTGGTCGTAACCCACAGACCGGTAAGACACTGGAAATCGCAGCAGCCAAAAAACCAGGTTTCAAAGCCGGTAAAGCACTGAAAGAAGCTGTCAACTAAGTTCGATTCAGGTTTTTGCCTATCCGGGTCGGGGTCATGCCTGACCTGGCAGCGGAGCGGTAGTCCAGTCGGCAAGTTGCCGGTCCGAGACACCGAGGGTCGCAAGTTCGAACCCTTGGTCCGCTCCGCCAGTTACGAGAAGGCGCATCCTCGGATGCGCCTTTCTTCTATCCGGATTCTACCCACGCTCCACGGTTGCCTAATTTTGAAGTTCAACCGTTTCTGGGGGACGCATGCTGCAGAATATCAGGGACAATTCACAAGGCTGGATTGCCAAGACCATTATCGGGGTCATCGTTGCACTGATGGCTTTGACCGGTTTCGACGCCATTTTTCAGGCCACCACCCATCGTAACGATGCGGCCAAGGTCAACGGCGAAGAAATCAGCCAGAACGAGCTGAGCCAGGCGGTCGATATGCAACGCCGTCAACTCATGCAACAGCTGGGCAAGGATTTCGATGCTTCCTTGCTCGACGAAAAAATGCTGCGCGAATCGGCCCTCAAAGGCTTGATCGACCGCAAGCTGCTGCTGCAAGGCGCAGAAAACTCGAAATTCGCTTTTTCCGAAGCGGCTTTGGACCAAGTGATCCTGCAAACCCCTGAGTTCCAGGTGGACGGCAAGTTCAGCTCCGAGCGTTTCGATCAGGTTATTCGTCAGCTCGGCTACAGCCGCATGCAATTCCGCCAGATGCTGGCTCAGGAAATGCTGATCGGCCAACTGCGCGCTGGCTTGGCAGGCAGCGGTTTCGTCACCGACGCACAGGTGCTGGCCTTCGCCCGTCTGGAAAAACAGACCCGCGATTTCGCTACCCTGAACGTCAAGGCTGACCCGGCGGCTGTGAAGCTGACCGACGATGAGGTCAAGGCCTACTACGACGAACACGCCAAGGAATTCATGACGCCGGATCAGGTGATCATCGATTACCTCGAGTTGAAGAAGTCTTCCTTCTTTGATCAGGTCGCGGTGAAAGACGAAGACCTGCAAGCGGCGTATCAGAAAGAAATCGCCAACCTGTCCGAGCAACGTCGGGCGGCGCACATTCTGATCGAAGTGAACGGCAAGGTGACCGAGGCGCAAGCCAAGGCCAAGATCGAAGAAGTTCAGGCCCGTCTGGCCAAAGGCGAGAAGTTCGAGGCCCTGGCCAAGGAATTCTCCCAGGATCCAGGTTCGGCGAACAACGGTGGTGACCTCGGTTACGCAGGCCCTGGCGTCTACGACCCAGCGTTCGAAACCGCGCTGTATGCGTTGGCCAAGGACCAGGTTTCGGCCCCGGTTCGTACTGATTTCGGCTTCCACCTGATCAAGCTGTTGGGTGTTGAGGCGCCGGAAGTTCCGACCCTGGCCAGCCTGAAAGACAAGCTGACCAAAGAGCTGAAAACTCAGCAAGTCGAGCAGCGTTTCGTCGAGGCGACCAAGCAACTGGAAGACTCGTCGTTCGAATCTTCCGATCTGGTCCAGCCGGCACAGGACCTGAAACTGACCGTTCACACCTCCAAGCCGTTCGGCCGGGAAGGTGGCGACGGCGTTGCAGCCAACCGTGCGGTGATCGCTGCCGCGTTCAGTCCTGAAGTGCTGGATGAGGGTGCCAACAGCACAGCCATCGAACTCGATCCGGAAACCGTGATCGTGTTGCGCGCCAAGGAACACCTGAAGCCTGCGCAACTGCCGCTGGAAAGCGTGTCTGCCGCCATCCGTGGGCAATTGGCCAAGGAGCACGCCAGTGCTGCCGCCAAGACCAAGGCTGATGAGCTGATTGCCGGCCTGCGCGAAGGCAAGACACCGCTGGACAAGGCGATTGACGGTCAGAGCTGGAAAGTCACCGCTGCGGTGAATCGCGCTCAGGAAGGGATCGACCCGACTGTGCTGCAAGCGTTGTTCCGCATGCCGAAGCCGGTTGCCAAAGACAAGCCGACCTTCAGCAGCGTGACCCTGGCCGATGGTAGCCTGGTGATCGTGCGTCTGAACGGCGTCAACGAAGCCGCTGCGCCGACCGAAGAAGAGAAGGCTCAATACCGTCGCTTCCTCGCCTCGCGCATTGGCCAGCAAGATTTTGCGGCCTACCGCAAGCAGCTGGAAGCCGAAGCGGACATCAAGCGTTTCTGATGCCTGACTGAGTTTCCCGCGACACAAAGACCCCGGCCAAACCGCCGGGGTTTTTTGTGGGCGCAGAAAAAGCGGGCAGGGGCTGTCCGTCGGCTGAGGTTTTTCCGGGCGACTTTTTCCTGTAAATGGCAGTCATTACACTTGTAACTGTTTCAAGACACTAATCGATGCGACGCTAAGCATCGATCTGTTGCACAATACGCCCCGGACTGTTTTTCTCAGGATGCTCAATGTTTAAATCATTTCCCGTGCGGGTTGTCGGGCTGGCGTTGGTGCTGGCCGTCGCGGCCGGTTGCTCTTCGAAAAAAGCCCCGATCTATGAGCATGAGAACTTCGACGACTCCGGAACCTTTTCGCGCAATTACCCGGTCACCGATGCGCAATCCTGCGAAGCCGCCCGTCGCGCGTTGCTCAGCCAGGGTTACATCATCACCAGCAACGACCCGAAGCTGATCAGTGGTCACAAGAGCTTTCAGCAGACTGGCGAGACCCACATGGAGATCAGCTTCAGTGTGGTCTGTGCCGATGATGGCAGCGAAGGCCATCACGCGACCATGTTCGCCAACGCCTTGCAGGATCGCTATGCGCTGAAGAAGACCAACAACTCCGCCAGCCTCGGTGTGGGTGTGTTGGGTTCGGTATCGATGCCGATCGGTTCGTCCGACGACTCGATGGTCAAGGTCGCCAGCGAAACCGTCTCGTCGGCTAAGTTCTATGAGCGTTTCTTCGCCCTGGTGGAATTGTTCCTGCCGCCGGAAGCAAAAAAAGCCGCGCACATCGTCGAAAAGCCGAAAACCGATCTGGGCGTGCCTGAAGCCAAGGCCGCACCGGCGCCTGAGCCGGCCTCTGCCGCTCAATCAGCTCCAGCTCCAGCTCCGGTAGCCGAGCCTGCGCCGGCACCTGCTGCGGAACCGGTTGCACCGCCACCTGAGCCCGCACCGGTTCTACCGGTCGAGAACGCTGAGTCGGCGGCACCGTCGACGGAAAACGTCACGCCACCGGCGCAGTCGAATTTGCCTCCTCCGAGCGAACCGATTCCTGCCATGCCTGTGACCAGCCAATAATCGGTGGCTGACGCTCCGGGATCGGCTCGCAGCCTGTCGATCCCGGAATCGTGTTCAAGTTTGATCCGCGTCAACCCAGGCCACATTCCGATGGCCTGTATCGAAAAATCCTGTGATAAATTCCTGACCACCTGCTACGTTTTATTCAGTAGCGACGGAGCGTCGTGCCTGCGTCATTTTTCTTTCACGCGGGCACTTTATGCTCAAGGTGCAGGTCATTTATTCAAGCGTTTTTTCAATGAGCGATGGGGGATTCAAAATGGACGATTATCAAGAAGAGCTGCTCGAGTTCCAGGCTTTTGAACTGGACCCGCTGGAACCGGCCGAAGACGCTACCGAGCTGTAAGCGTCAGGCCGACTGGCGGTGACTGCGGCGAAACTCGCCGGGTGTCTGACCGCTCCAGCGTTTGAAAGCACGTTGAAACGCTTCGGCTGAGGCAAAGCCCAGCAGGTAGGCGATTTCACCGAACGCCAGTTCGGTGTCACGAATGTAGGTCATGGCCAGGTCGCGACGAGTGTCGTTGAGAATTGCACGAAACTGCGTGCCTTCCTCGGTGAGTTTGCGGCGCAAGGTCCAGGTAGGCAGCTTCAGGCGTGCCGCCACTTCTTCCAGGTCGGGTTCCCGGCCACCACTGAGCAACGGCCCCAGCAACTGAATGATGCGTTCACGCAGGCTGCGGGTGCGTGTCAGTTGTTCGAGTTCCCGTTCACACAATTGCAGCAGGTGTCGCCACGTACTCGGGCAGTGCAGCGGGTTGCGCTGAGCGAGGCTGGCCAGACTCAGGCGCAGTTGGTTCTGCTCGGCACCAAACTGGATCGGGCAATCCCCCAGCACCGCATAAGCGTCCCGGTAATCCGGCTCGTCGAACTCGATCTCGATGCGCTCAGCGCTTAAGGGAACCGGGCTGACGCTGGACAATTGTTGCAACCAGCCGGCGATGATCGAATCCACCACGAAGCGGTTATAGGCGTTGTAAGGGCTGATGGAATAGAACCGCAGCCACGCGCCTTGGGCATCTTCGTGGAAACTCGATTGACCGCGATAGTTGGAGCCGTACAAGGCTTCGAAGCGAATCAGGCAACGTGCCGCTTCGCGTACTGTCGGTGCCTGCGCGGCGGTAACCCCGGCGAGGCCGGCCTGGCTCAGGCGACTGAGTTGGCCCATGCGTAAACCCAGTGCCGGGTCGGCGGTCAGTTGGATGGCGCCGTGGCCCAGGCGCATGTAGCGCGGGATCGACAGCCGGGCGCAGGCTTCGCCAAGCCGGGCGGGGTCCAGGCCATACTGGTCGAGCAGGGGCTGGGGATCAATGCCGTGACTGCGCACCGCGTCGGCCAGGCTGTGAACAAAGCCCACCGACAGATCGCCCAGACGCATCGGCAACGGTTTCATGGTTTACAACCAAAGATTCAGCAAGCGCGCGCCACGGAAATTTCCACCGGCGAAATGCTGTCCATTGCTGCTGAGAAAACTTTGCCCGGCGCTGCCCTGATCCCAGAACTGCCCGCGCAGGAACACGCTCATGCCGGCGATGGCCTGGCTGGCGGGCGGTTGAGCGGTCAGTGTCAGGCGGTGCCAGGCTTGACCCTCGCTCAGTTCGCCAGTCTTGAGGCTGACGGAATCGGGCGCCGACAGACCCTTGTAGCCGCGCCATGGCTTGTCCCAGGCGCCGCGACCGATGACGAACGCCGGGACCGCGACCAGCTGCGCGCCCTGATCGTCGAGTTGGCGGTAGTTGTCCGGGTACCAGCTGTCGCTGCCGATCA
Source organism: Pseudomonas sp. BF-RE-25 (assembly GCF_019956105.1). Lineage (NCBI taxonomy): Bacteria > Pseudomonadati > Pseudomonadota > Gammaproteobacteria > Pseudomonadales > Pseudomonadaceae > Pseudomonas > Pseudomonas sp. BF-RE-25. The sequence goes on along the minus strand of NZ_JAHBDB010000036.1, from coordinate 20,955 downwards.
ACACGCCCAGGCGTCCGGCCGGGGTGTCGACGACGTTGAGCGTGTGTTCGCCATTCGCCTGGATCACATCGCTTTCATCGTTGATTGGGTACATCTGGCGCTGTGGCTGGCCAATCGGCAGCCCGTCGCGGCCGAACACCACGCTGCTGTTGTACAGCGCACCGCGGCCGATTTTCAGGGTGCCGTCGATGATGCTTGGTTCGGGCAGCACGATGGAGCCCGCCACGAGCGTCACGTGAAATTCCTTTGCCAGCCCACCAAACAGGGCCTGGTAATCCTTGGCCATGCTCTTGGCTTTCATGCGCAGGTGCGCATCGTCGAGGCGGTTGTCACCCTTGGCGCCGATCAGCGCGCGGATGAACTTCAGCGGGTTGCTCACCGCCAGCCAGTTCATGGCTTCCTTGAGCGTGGTGGCTTGATACAACTCGTCTTTCTCGCCGCTGACCATCAGCCAGGTGCCGACATGTTCGGGCAGCACGACGATGGTTTTTTCATTCAGCAGCCCCTGTTCCTGGGCTTTCTGCAAATAGGCTGCGAGTTTGCGGTGCAAGCGTTCGGTGCTTTGGTAGTCGGTGGGAAACAGTTCGGGTTGGATGCCCAGCAGGTTGCCACGATCGGCAGGCGTTCCCTGATCGATGGCGAGATCGATGCGCAAGTCCGACAGGTAATGACCCGCCGGACGATCCGCGGCCCACATGGCGTAGGTCGTCAAGGCGGCAATCAATGCCATGGAGAAAGTCAGGTACAGAAGTTTGCGCATGGGAAAACAGTTAGTGGCCGTGTGCAGGGTTCATGATTGGCGTTCAGGATGGGGGACGAGGCTACGGTAAAACAACGCGTTGAGGGGCGGTTTTTTTGATTTTTTTGCGGTTTTGCAGCGAATGATGGCCGACGATGCCGAGCCAATGCAAAGACGCATCGCAATGATCGATATGTGCCGAATTCGTCATGGCGTCGGCCTAAAGCGATCAAGCCGTGACGGCTGGAACGGGTCAGGCTGGACGGTCTGTTCAAGGAGATGATTATGATCCGTCTGTCCCTGGCCGAAGCTCGCGAGCTGGCCGAATCGATCTTGCTGCACAACGGTTTCAACCTTGCCCACGCTCAGGCGGTGACAGCCACAGTGATTGCCGGCGAGCGCGATGGCTGCGCCTCCCACGGTTTGTATCGGATCCTGGGCTGCGTCAACTCACTCAGGGCAGGCAAAGTGGCGGCCGATGCCGAGCCGCAGGTCATCGATCAAGCGCCTTCGATCGTGCGCGTGGACGCGGCGGGTGGTTTTTCACAATTGGCGTTCCAGGCGGGGCTGCCGTTGTTGGCGCAGAAAGCCCGGGCAAACGGTATCGCTGCGCTGGCAATCAATCGCTGCGTGCATTTCTCTGCGCTGTGGGTTGAGATCGAGCAACTGACGGCGGCCGGCCTCGTGGCATTGGCCTGCAATCCCAGCCATGCCTGGGTGGCGCCAGCGGGCGGCAGCCAGCCAGTGTTTGGCACCAATCCCATTGCGTTCGGCTGGCCACGCTCGGGCAAGGACCCGTTCGTGTTCGACTTCGCCACCAGCGCGATTGCCCGTGGCGATATCGAGTTGCACCGGCGCGCCGGCAAAGCGCTTCCCGAGGGCTGGGGTGTGGACGCGCAGGGCCAGCCAAGCACCGATGCCAACGTGGTGCTCGATGCGGGCGCGATGCTGACGTTCGGTGGGCATAAAGGCTCGGCGCTGGCGGCCATGGTGGAGCTGATCGCCGGGCCGTTGATCGGCGACCTGACCAGCGCCGAGTCACTGGCTTACGACGCCGGCAGCAAGTCGTCGCCGTACCACGGCGAGTTGATCATTGCCCTTGATCCACGACGTTTTCTCGGTGAAGCCACCGAACAGCATCTGGCCCGTGCCGAGGTCTTGTTTGAGAGTATTGAAGGGCAGGGCGCACGGTTGCCCTCGCAACGGCGCTATGAGGCGCGAGCGCGTAGCCTGGTGGAGGGCGTCGAGATTCCCGAGGCGTTGTACAACGATCTGAAAGCGCTGCTGGGATGAGTGAGAGCGTGCGCCACCGGTAAACCGGTGGCGTTTTTTTTACAGGGGCGTGCGTTGACTGCTGCCATCGACCAGGCGAGCGATGCTCAGCGGGTTGGCATTTTTCAGCGGGTCGGGCAGAAGCGCGTCAGGACAATTCTGGTAGCACACCGGGCGCAGGAAACGCTCGATGGCCAGGCTGCCGACCGAGGTGCCGCGCGCATCTGAGGTGGCCGGATAAGGCCCGCCATGCACCATCGCATCGCAGACTTCGACGCCGGTCGGGTAACCGTTGAACAACACCCGGCCGACTTTTTGCTCCAGCAGCGGTAACAGCCCGGGGTGATTTTGCAGGTCGCCGGCTTCAGCAATCAGCGTGGCCGTGAGTTGCCCGTGCAAGTGTTGAAGTGCCCGTTGCAGTTCGGCTTTGTCGGCCACTTCCACCAACACTGTCGCCGGACCGAACACTTCTTCTTGCAACAGCGGGTGGCCATCGAACAACAGACTCACGTCAGCCTTGAACAGTTGCGGCTGCGCCTGTGTGCCCTGTTGATCGCGACCGGCCAGGTGAGTGATGTTCGGGTGCGCGTGCAACGCCTGCACACCGTTGGCGTAGCTGTCGAGCGTGCCGAAGTTGAGCATGGTCTGCCCCGGTTGCCCGGCCATCACGGCGCTCAGCGATTGGGTGAAGGCGCTGAACGCTGGCGAGCGAATACCGATCACCAGTCCCGGGTTTGTGCAGAATTGGCCACAGCCGAGCACCACGGAGGCGGCGAGTTCGCTGGCAATTTTCTCGCCCCGCACTTGCAGTGCTTCGGGCAATACCAGCACTGGATTGATGCTGCTCATTTCGGCGAACACGGGAATCGGCTGCGCTCGTGCCGCGGCCATGTCGCACAACGCGCGGCCGCCCTTGAGTGACCCCGTGAAACCGACAGCCTGAATCGCCGGATGTTTGACCAGGGTTTCGCCCACGCCAGAACCGTAGATCATGTTGAACACACCCTTGGGCATGTCAGTCTGCTCGGCGGCACGGATGATCGCGTCGGCCACGAGTTCGGCAGTCGCCATATGCCCGCTGTGGGCCTTGAACACCACCGGACAACCAGCGGCCAGGGCGGCAGCGGTATCGCCACCGGCGGTTGAGAATGCCAGCGGGAAATTGCTCGCACCGAACACCGCGACCGGGCCGACGCCGATCCGGTATTGGCGCAAATCAGCTCGTGGTAGTGGCTGACGCTCGGGCAGGGCCCGGTCGATGCGTGCCGCATAAAAATCGCCACGGCGCAGGACTTGCGCAAACAGGCGCATCTGGCTGCTGGTGCGCATGCGCTCACCGAGAATGCGTCCGTTCGGCAGCGCCGTCTCGCGGGTCACCAGAGCGATGAAATCATCGTCCAGTGCCTCCAGTTGCGTGGCGATGGCTTCGAGAAATTCCGCACGGCGAATAGCCGACAATGTGCGAAAGGTCGGGTAGGCGGCTGCGGCGGCCTGGGCGGCGGCGTCGACTTCTTCGTTGGTGGCCTGCATGAACGCGTAGGGCAGCGCTTCACCGGTAGTGGCATCGTGGCTGCGCACGGTGATCTTGCCAGCGGCACTGCGCGCACCACCGATGTAGTTGTGGCCGATGATCTGGGGCATGAAAAGCTCCTGTCGGAATGTTGGGGACTGGATCTGTAGGAGCGAAGCTTGCTCGCGAAGGCGGTAATACATTCAACAGAGATGTCAGCTGACACATCGTCTTCGCGAGCAAGCTTCGCTCCTACAGGTCTGCGGCGTCAGGCCAGTGAATCGCTGCGGCGTGCGGCCACCGGTTCGGCGTCGTTCAGGGCGGCGATCCGCGCGGCAGATTCGCTGTCCACCAGGTGCAACGACTTGCCACGCGTCTCACGGGTCAGGCCGACCGCAATGATGGAGATCAGCGACGCGCCGACCAGGTAAAACGCAATCGGTGTCGAGCTGTGGTACTTGTTGAGCAAGGTGATCGCAATCAGCGGAGCGAGGGAGCCGGCGAAGATCGGCGCCACCTGGTAGCACAGGGACAACGCGGTGTAGCGCACGTGGGTCGGGAACATTTCCGCCATCAGCGCCGAGTAGGGCGCGTAGGTCATCGACTCGATGGCCAGGCCCAGGGTGATGGCCGCCATGATCAGCCAGTTGTTGCCGGTGTCCATCATCGGGAAGCCGATGAAACCCCAGAACGCCGTGAGGATCGCGCCTGTCAGGTACACCGGTTTGCGCCCGACCAGGTCAGACAGATAACCCATCAACGGAATCATGAAGAAGTGCAGCAGGTGCGCGCCGAACATCAGCAGCAGAATTTCGGACGTGTCCTTGTGCACCACCAGTTTCAGATAAGTAATCGAGAACGTCACGACGGTGTAGTAGAGGATGTTTTCGGCAAACCGCGCGCCAATACCGACCAGTACCGAGCGCCAGTGGTGACGCAGCACTTCGACCACGCCCAGTTGCTGTTGCTTTGTCTGCGCCTGACGGGCCTGGGCTTCCTTGAAAATCGGCGCGTCATCGACGCTGGTGCGAATCCAGTAGCCGATCAGTACCACGAAGGCCGAGAACCAGAACGCCACGCGCCAGCCCCAGGCGAGGAATTGCTCCTCCGACAGATTCGACGACAACAGCAACAGCGCAACCGTCGCCACCAGGTTTCCGGCCGGCACACCGGCTTGCGGCCAACTGGCCCAGAAACCTCGACGATTGTCCGGGCAATGCTCGGATACCAGTAGAATCGCGCCGCCCCATTCGCCGCCAAACGCGAAACCCTGGATCAGCCGCAGCAGCACCAGCAACACTGGTGCGGCATAGCCGATCTGGTTGAAACCGGGCAGGCAACCCATCAAGAAGGTGGTGATGCCGACCACCACCAGGCTCAGTTGCAGCAGGCGCTTGCGGCCGTACTTGTCGCCATAGTGACCGAACACCAGGCCACCCAACGGGCGGGCGAGAAAGCCCACGGCGTACAGGGCGAAAGCGGCGATGATGCCGTCGATGGGACTGTCGGTCTGGCGGAAGAACAACTGGCCGAAGACCAGTGCCGACGCGGTGCCATAAAGGAAGAATTCATACCATTCGGCGACTGTGCCGGCCATGGCGGCGGCCACGACGCGCTTGAGTCCCGAGGGTGTGGTTGCGCGGTGAGCGTGTTGAGCGTTGGGCATGCTGGCGTTTCCTGTAGGGGCGCAAAAACAGGTAGCCGGGCCGGGGCCGCAAAGCCCCGCCCGGCAATCACTCAGAGACCGACGTCCGGCAGGTGCGGACGGTTGGCCAGGGCCTTGGCCATGATCTGCTCGACGAAGACCCGATCTTCTTCCGGCAGGGCCAGGCGTGGCGGACGGGTCAGCGCACTGCCGCGACCGGCGATGGCTTCGCACAACTTGATGCACTGCACCAGGTCGGCACGGGCGTCGAGGTGCAGGATCGGCATCAGCCATTCGTAGATCGGCATGGCTTCGGCATAACGTCCGGCCTTGGCCAGGCGGAAGATGGTTTCGCCTTCTTTCGGGAACACGTTGGACATGCCCGACACCCAGCCTTCAGCACCCACGGCGAGGCTTTCCAGCACCACATCGTCGAGGCCGGCGAACAGCACAAAACGGTCACCCACTTCGTTGCGGATGTCGATGAAGCGGCGGGTGTCGCCAGAGGAATCCTTGAAGCACACCACGTTGTCGCAGTCGGCCAGGGCAATCAGGATGTCCGGGGTCACGTCGTTTTTGTAGATCGGCGGGTTGTTGTAGACCATCAACGGCACGTCGGCGTTTTTCGCCACGTAGCGGTAATGCTCGGCGGTTTCGAACGGCTTGGAACCGTAGACCAGCGCCGGCATCAGCATCACGCCATCGACACCGACCTTGCGCACGGCGTTGGCGACCTTGGCCGCTTGCACACTGGTGAATTCGGCCACACCGCAAATCACTGGCACACGGCCGCGCGAGGCATCGACCGCGACTTCGGTCACGGCGATTTTTTCTTCAGCGGTCAGCGAAGTGTTCTCGCCTACCGAGCCGCACACCACCAGGCCCGACACGCCGTCGCGGATCACGTTGGAAATCACCTGATGGGTTTTATCCAGGTTGATCGAGAAGTCATCGTTGAATTGAGTGGTCACCGCGGGGAAGACGCCACTCCAGTTAATTCGCTTGCTCATTGTTGCCTCCGGGTTGTTTATTGTATTTCGTATACGATATTTAAAATGAAAAAATTCGGCTAGTGCTTTTTTCAGGTTTGTGGGGTTTTTGTCAGCCGTCGGTCGGGGTGGTCAGTGCTTCAGAGTGTTCAGGCACCGGGCCAGGTGTCTGACAGTCGATAGCCTTGTGGCCACGGATCGTTCGGATCGAGCAGCAATTGATGGGTGCCGGTAATCCAGGCCCGGCCGGAAATGCAGGGGTAGATAGCGGGGCGTCCGGCCACTTCGGTCAGTGAGTCAATCCGACAGTGGAATTCGGAGCCGATGATCGAGCGACCGATAAAGCGCTCGCCGACGCGCATCAATCCCTTGGCGTGCAACACCGCCATGCGCGCCGAGCAACCCGTGCCGGTCGGCGAGCGGTCGATCTTGCCCGGTTGAATCACCACCGCATTGGCGCCGGTGGCGATGCCGTTTTCGTGGACGACGGGCGCGGCGATCTGGCAAAAGGAAATGTGCGACCACTCAGGGTTCAATGGATGCACAAAGCCCAATTGCTCGTTGGCGGCACGGGTGATTTTCAGCCCGACCGCCACCAGGTCGGCGGCTTCATCGGGGCGGATTGAAAAACCCAGTTCCCTGGCATCGGCGATCACAAAGCTGTCACCGCCATAGGCGGTATCGACCTTGAGGGAGCCGACACCTTCCACTTCGATCCACGCGTCGAGGCGATCGGCGAAGGACGGCACGTTTTTGATTTCCACCCGTTCGACCTTGCCGTCACGGCAATCGGCCACGGCCTCGATCAGGCCGCCGGGGGCTTCGAGCACCAGCCGGGTTTGCGGTTCGGTCATTGGCACGATACCGGTGTCGAGCAACACGGTGGCCACGCACAGGGAATTGGAGCCGGACATCGGCGGGGTATCCGCCGGTTCCATGATGATCCAGGCCATGTGCGCCCGCGGGTCCTTGGCCGGCACCAGCAGGTTGACGTGGCGGAACACCCCGCCACGCGGCTCGTTGAGCACGAAGTTGCGCAGGGTTTCATCCCTGGCGATCCAGCGTGATTGTTCCCAGACTGTGGCGCCGGGCGGTGGTGCGACGCCGCCGACAATCACGTCGCCGACTTCGCCTTCGGCGTGGCAGCTGACGATGTGGATGACTTTCGATGAGCGCATGGTTTGCTCCTTTTGTTGTCTATGCAGGCCTCATCGCGAGCAGGCTCACTCCTACAGGGGATTTTCTGTGTGGCAGAGATCCAGTGTAGGAGTGAGCCTGCTCGCGATGGGGCCGATGGTTATTTCACCGATTTGAGAAACGCCGCGGTCTCGGCATGTACCGGATTACCAATCACCTGATCCGGCGAGCCGATCTCATGCACCAGGCCATTGCGAAAGAACGCCACGCGGTCGGACACGTCACGGGCGAAGCGGATCTCGTGCGTCACCAGCACCATGGTCATGCCGTCTTCGGCGAGCATGCGCATGGTGTCCAGCACTTCGCCGACCAGCTGTGGATCGAGGGCCGAGGTGGCTTCGTCGAACAGCATGTAGTCCGGTGACATGGCCAGGGCGCGGGCAATGGCCATGCGTTGTTGCTGGCCGCCCGAAAGCTTGCCGGGGAACACCTTGAGCTTGTCGCCCAGGCCAACGTGAGTCAGTTGCTGCACGGCCAGCGCCTCGGCTTCGGCCTTGCTTTTGCCCAGGACCTTACGCGGCGCGAGCATCACGTTTTCCAGCACGGTCAGGTGCGGGAAGGCGTTCCATTGCTGGAACACGATGCCGATCTTCTGCCGCAGGTGATTGAGGTCGGTTGCGCGGTGATGCACCTCGACGCCATCCACGCGGATGTTGCCTTTCTGGATCGGTTCCAGGCCATTGATGCACATCAGCAGGGTCGATTTTCCCGAGCCGGAGCCGCCGATGATGGACACCACTTCGCCCTTGTTCACGGTCAGGCTGACACCCTTGACCACATCAAGGTCGCCGAAGGATTTGTGTACGTTGTCGATCTCAATCATTTTCTTGCCACCTTCTTTCCAGACGAGCGCCGAGGCGTGCGACCACCAGGCTCATGACGTAGTAGATAAGGCCCGCGATGCACAGCACCAGCAGCGGTTCCTGAATGCGGGTCACGATGGTTTGCGAGGCGCGGAGCAGTTCGACGATGCCGATCCACATCACCAGCGCGGTGTCTTTCATCACCCCGAGCACCAGGTTCAGCCAGCCGGGGAAGGCCACCCGCGAGGCCATCGGCAGGACGATCCAGCGCAGGTCCTGGAAGAAACTCAGGCCCAGCGAACGGCTGGCCCGGCGCAGGGTCAGCGGTACCGACAGCACGCCGCCGCGCACGATCTCGGTGAAGTAAGCGGCGGCGTAAACCCCGAGCACGATGCAGCCCACGCTGAAAGCACTGATGTTCAGGCCGACGATGCTCTTGAGCGAGTTGAACAGCACGAACTGGATCAGCAGCGGCACGCTGCGAAACACGTCCAGCACCCACGCCAGTGGCAGGCTGGCCCGTGGCAATAGCGCACGCAGCAGGCCGAACACCAGCCCGGCGAACGTGCCGAGCAGGATCGCCCAGCAAGTCAGTTGCAGCGTGATCCAGGCGCCGTTAAGCAGGAACAGCAGGTCGTTCCAGGAAAAACCGGTGGAAAACATAGTCACGTCCTCAGTAACGGAACAGCCGCCAGGCCATCAGCCGGGCTGTCGCGACGATCGCCTTGGCAATCAGGTAATACAGCACCGCGGCGATGGTGAAATATTCGAAGGTGCGGAACGTTTTGACGTTGTAGTCCTGGGTCACGCCGGTGAGGTCGTTGTTGAGCCCGACAATCACCCCCAGCGACGTCATCAACACCGCCCAGACCATCTGGTTGCTCAACGGGTAGAACACGATCCGCAACAGTTGCGGGACGATGATCATCCGGTAGGCCTGGAAGGCACTCATGCCCAGCGAGCGCGCAGCCCGCACCTGCGTGCCGGGCACCGCCTTGAGCCCGCCGCGAAAGTTTTCCGCGAGATAGCCGGCATTGTTGAAGGTGATCCCGGCCAACAACGCGAGCCAGGAGCTGACGTGCAGGCCCATTGAGCCGAGGCCGAAGTACAGGATGTAGATCTGGAACAGCGACGGGGTATTACGGGCAATCGACACCCAGCCGTTGCCGATGCCGCGCAGCAGCGGGTGTCTGGTTTCACGCATGACTGTCAGGGCCAGGGCGATCAATACGCCGAAAATCATCGACAGCGCGGCGGTCTCGAACGTGACCCAGGCGCCGGCGAGCATGTCCGGCAAGGCGCGCAGGGTGGCGCGCCATTGGAAGGTGTAATCAAACATGCGCGAGGCTCTCCATCAGCAAGGCAGGTTGCAACCAGCTCGGCAGTCGCCCGCTGGCGCTGGCGGTGCAAGCGGATTCAACGCACTCGGCGAGGCTGGCGAAGTGCACTTTTCGCCCCACCAGACCCGGTGCGTAATGGGCGTATTTGCCCGAGTTGGTCATTAAGGTTGTGGCGGCTGGCGGAATCACCGGCTCACCGAGCATGCACCAGCAGGTGTCCGTCACCAGGGTGGCGCCGAAGGCTTCAATGACGCCGATGTGTCCGGCGTCGCGCGCCTGTTCCAGCACCGCACGACCGCACGTGATGGCGAGCACCACCTCGGGGTGTTTGTGCCGGCCGTGACACAGCCGCGCGAGTCGGGCGAACTCGCTGAGCGAGAAGTGCGGGTTACCCAGCGAGACCACCTCCACGCGGTTGTCACGGGCACTGTTGAGCTCGCGCCAACTGCCCAGCAGGTCCGCCAGGCGGATTGTTTCCACAGGTATCGGGACGCCGGCTTCCAGTGCTTGTGCAGGGTCGAGTGCTTCCGGTGTGACCCCGGCGATATGAAACAACGGCGCGGCCGACGTGGTGGCGAACGCTGCGCCGAAGGCTTTCAGGTCGTCGAGGTCTGGCTGGTACTGTTCCAGCCCGAACACCAGCGGGATCCGACTGCCCGCGAGGGCACCAATGTGGTAGCCGAGCAAGGGGTAAAACGCATCGTCGAGTTCGCCCAGGTCCGGTAATTCAACGCGCAGGCGGGCTTTGCGTGGTGCCTCCAGATGACAACCGATCAGGGGCGCGCGTCCGGTCAGGGCGATGCAGATATCCAGGTAATCCGGGTACTTCAACGTGCGCGCACCAAGCACGCTGTTGGCGTAGACCACCGCGTTGGATTCAGCCCAGACGATCTGCTCGCCGGCCTTCGGTGCGGTGTCGAGCAAGTAGGGGGCACAGGTGAAACTGAGCTGCGCACCCATCGCCATGTAGGCATCGCCCAAGGCGCTGGCCGGTTCGCCGAGCAACGGGTCGATGCCCAACTCTCGCCAGCGGCGCTGGTCCACGGAAATTGAATTGAGGGTGGTGGGCACGCGAACCTTTGCGCCCCAGTGCACCAGTTGTTCGGCAAAACGCAGGCTCGCCGGGCCCGTGTAAATACAACCGTCGATGTGGGCCTGAGCGATATCCACCAGTTGGTGGGCGCCTTGCAGTTCGGCCATGCGCAGGACAATCTGCATGGCCATCTGCGCGGCTTTGCCATGCTCGCCGTCGAGCAGCGAACGGTCGAACCCGGTGAGCTCAATCGACTCGTGGGTTTCGCCTGTGTGCATCAGTGTTTCGGTTGGCTGCCAGCCATCGATGGGCACGTGATCGAACATCGCCAGCGAGGCGCCTTCGACTCGGGCGAAGGCTTTGCCGCGCAAGGTAGCGAAGGCCTCCCGGCCGATGCACAGCACCGGCAGGGAACGCTCGAAAATGGTCTGTGCCACCAGCACGCCCAAGGTCAGAATCTCATCGGCTTCGACCAGGACCAAAGCGGCCGGTGCATGACCGTTGCTGATCAACTCCATCAGCACGCTGCTGCCGGTGCACGAACCTCGACCACTGGGAATGGCCAGCACACGACCGCGCAGATGTTCGCCGCTGAGCGGATGGTGACGGTCGATGACTTCACCCGTACAAGGGTCGACGCCGCCCCAGAAGCTCAGCCCGACATCGGCAAACAGCAGCGCGCCCTGGGCGGAGCCCGGGACTAGGTTACGACCGATGAGAGCAGTGGACCCAGGCATGCCGGACACCTTAGTAGTAGACCTTTGGCACGGTCAGGTCAGTCGGCGGGATTTCAGTGCCGACCCATTTGGTGAACAACTCGTTGTAGCGACCGCTGCGCACCTGCTGGTTGACGAACAGGTTGAGGTAGTTGAGCAGGCCGTACTCATTGCGCTTGGCACCCAGGGACACGTAGTCGATGGTGTAAGGCGCGTTGCCGGCGATTTTCAGGTTTTTGTATTTGCCCGACTTGATCGTCGCGGCGGCCACGGTATTGGTCACCACCGTGGCGTCGATGTGACCTTGGGCCACCGCCAGCAGCGTGTCGTTTTGTGACTGGTAGGCGCGGAAGGTGCCGCTGCCCCATTTCTTCACATCGCCCTCCAGCGCGATGGCTTCAAAAGTGCCGCTGGTGTTGCCCAGCGCTTTGCCCTTGATGTCGTTGAAGCTGTTGATGCCAGTGTTGTCGCGGGTCAGCACGACCATCTGGAAGGCGAAGTACGGTACGGTCAGGCCAACGGTCTTGGCCCGTTCGAGGGTGTCGGAAGTCGAGGCGACGATCACGTCAGCCCGTCCGGAGATCAGCGCCGGAATGCGGTCCGGGAACGGCGTTTCCACCACTTCGGCCTCGACCCCGAGGATCTTCGCCAGGTCGTTGCAATAGTCCACGTCGAAACCGGCAGGAGCGTTGCTGGCATCGCGGAAACCCATGGGCGGGAAGTCCAGGGTCACGGCGCAGCGCAGCTTGCCGGAACCGATAATGTCGTCGAGCTTGTCAGCCTGCGCGGTGGCAATGAAGGAGGTACTGAGAACAGCGCTGAGGGCTACGGCAAATGCGGGGTTTTTCATAGAGGCCTCGTTCTGTGGAAGTGCTGTTGAATATCGTATTGGGGATTTCGTATACGATATTAACAATAGCAATGGCCGTGCCGGTTTTGCTTTTGCCGCCGAATTTTTGCCAACCCTTGAAGCAGGGCGGCTCAGCGCAAGCGAGCGGGGCAACGCTACGACGGTGTGGGTCAAGGAGGTGTTACGGAAGGGAGCACGCAGGGTGCGCAGCGCCCCTTAAAGGAACATTTTAACGACGGCTATCGCGGTACTGGCTTGGCGAAAGACTGGTGAGGGCGCGGAATTGGCGGCTGAACGCACTGTGGTCGGTGTAGCCGCAGCGCAGAGCGATTTCGGTGATCGGCAGGTCGGTGTCGAGCAACAGGCGCGAGCCTTCTTCCAGGCGGGACTTGTGGATCATCTGCCGTGGCGTGAGCTGGAACACCCGTTTGCAATGGCGTTCCAGTTGCGCCACAGAGAAACCGGCGATGGCCGTCAGTTCGGCCAGGCTGATCGGTCGGGCGAAATGACGGCGAATGTGTGCGTCCACCGCTGCCAGTTTCTGGAACGCCGGATGGTTGGACTGGGGCAGTTGCAGGTCGCGGGAAATGCCGGCGAGGCCGACGATCCGCCCTTGTTCGTCATGCAGGGCGAGTTTGTGGGTCAGGCACCAGACTGGCTGGTTGCCGAAATACAGGTGCAGTTCCAGTTGATCCGCCAGTTCACGGCCGGTGGACAGCACGCGCCGATCCTGCTCGGTGTACAGCGGTCCAAATCGTGCCGGGAAGACCTGGTCTGCCGTCAGCCCGAGCAGTTGCCCGCTGTGCTTGAAACCACACCGTCGAGCCAGGGTCTGGTTGACGAAGACATAGCGCGCCTCGCTGTCCTTGATGAAGAACACCACGTCTGCCAGGGTGTCGAGCAGCGTCGCGATGGGCTGCAGACTGCTCAGCAGCGTGGGCAAATCGCAGGGTTTGAACTGATTGAGTAAGGGGAACATAGCGCTGGGGGCCTGGTGGCAACTACCGGGATCATAAAGACTCGGCAGTGCCCCCGAAACCCCGGAGCGAGCGTTTACGCGGGCGGGGTGTCGTCCAGGCACATCAGGGTTTCGATTCGTGCCGGGCTGAACGGCGGTCGCGGGGCCGAGGGTTGCCAATCGAACAGGTACTGCAAGGCGCCGCCACACACTCGCCCCTGACAGGCGCCCATGCCGCAGCGGCTGGCCAGTTTTGCCGCACGCCAGTCAGCGTGCCCGGCCAGTGCCGCGTAGGGCACGTCTTCGCAGCGACAGACCAGCGTGTCGGCCTGCGCCAGTGACTTGAGGTGCGGGCTGAGGCTGAACGCGTTGTTCAACGCCTTGGCGAAACCCTGCCAACGCGTCCGACGCGGCCACAATTGGCGTGCCGCTGCGGTGTTACCGACGGCGGCATGCCCGGCAATGGCACCTTCGACCAACGCCAGTTCACTGCCGCCGAAACCGGTGCATTCGCCAGCGGCGTAATGATCGGCAAGGCTCGTGGCTTGCCAGGCATCGACCGCGAGCGCCGTGCCGTCGAGTGTGCAACCCAGCGCCTGACCGAGTTGTGTATTGGGAATCAGGCCGAAACCACAGGCCAGGCGATCACAGGCCAGTTCGACGATTTTGCCCTGTTGCCGCAGACGCACACCTTCCAGCCGTTCATTACCCAAGGCTGCCACGACGTGGGAGCCGGTGCGGTAATGACGATCAAACAGGCTGAAGGATTGCACAAGCTTGCCCGGCCAGCGTGGCAGTTGCAGGGCGAACCCGGTGACCGCAACCGAGGAGGCTTGCTCGGCAATACTCAGCACGTGGGCGCCGTTGTGTTTCGCGGTGGCCGCACTGGCCAGCAACAACGGCCCGCTACCGGCGATCACCACGCGTTCGTCCTGCACCGGCAGGCCGCCCTTGATCAACGCCTGGAGTCCTCCGGCCCCCGTCACACCCGGCAATGTCCAGCCGGGGAAGGGCAGCAGCAACTCACGGGCGCCGGTGCACAGAATCAGTTTGTCGTAGCCGATCTGCCATCCGTGATCGGCGTCTTCCACCAGCAATTGTTTGGGGCCGGAACAGGCGATCACACGAGTGCCGCTGTGGTGTCGGATGTTGCTGTTGGCATGCAGGCGCTCGCGCATCTGCCGTGCCTGATTCGGCAGGCTGGCCTGAGGCCCGTCGCGCCAGATCTGGCCTCCCGGCAGCGGGTTGTCGTCGAGCACGATAATGCGTGCGCCACTGGGCGCGGCGGCGAGGGCGGCGCTCATGCCGGCGGGGCCGGCACCGATGATCAGTAAGTCGGCGAATTCGTTCATGGTCGGGTCCGCACCTGCATGCCGTCATGACACAGCGTCTGGCAGGCCAGTCGGCGGCGTCCGTCGATGGTCACCCGGCATTCCTGGCAGATGCCCATGCCGCACAGCGGTGCGCGCCGCTGACCGCTGACCGAAGTGCGACTGCAACCGTCGCTGGCCAAGGCTAATGCCGCGGCGACAGTCGTACCTTCGGCGACCCGCAGGGTGCGGCCGTCCAGGACCAAATCAGGCATACACGGCCTCCCCGAGAAAACGTTGCGGCAGATAGGCTTGCGCCGCCAATGGCGGCGTCTCATTGAACAGTTGCGCGACCAGCAAATCGGCGGTGCCGGGGGCCGTGGTGACCCCCAGTCCCTCGTGACCGACTGCCAGCCACAAACCTTTGCGTGATGGATGCTCACCAATCAGTGGCAGCCCGTCGGGGCTGGCGGCGCGAAAGCCGGTCCAGGCGCGGATGCCGTTGAGCTGAGCCAGCCCCGGCATGTACTCGGTGGCGCGCTTGAGCATTTTCGCGAGCATCCAGCCTTCGACTTGTGGGTCGGTGGTGCCGAATTGTCGCGAGGCGCCGATGAACAGTTGCCCGGTCGGCCGGGGCTGAATGTTGCAGGCGGTCGAGGGCCCTGTGGCGTTGTGGGCGCTGGTGACATAACCCAGCTCCACCAGCGTGTGGGTGACCTTGCCGGGGTAGCGGTCGGTGATCAGCAAGTGGCCTTTTTTCGGCTCGATCGGCAACTCGGGGCACAGGTCGTTGGCCTGGATGCCATTGGCCAATATGACTGCTTCAGCGCTCAACCACTGGCCGTCATCAAGTCGCACGCGATTGCCATCGACCTCGCTGACCCGCGCCCGACGTTGTTCTATGTCGGCGGTGTCGAGCATCCAGTTGGCGGTCGCCGGAGCGTAGAGAATGCCGTCGCCGTTGATCAACAAACCGCCTTCGAGGTCTTCGCGCAGTTCAGGTTCACGGGCGCGCAAGGCGTTACGAGCGATCAACTCGCAGGCAACGCCCTGGGTCTGAAGGTTCAGATATTTGCTGTGGGCCACGGCCATTTCTTCGGCATTGGCTGCCAGCCACAACGTCCCGTTGCTGCGGTAAGCGCAGCCTTGCGGCAAGTCCGGCGCCAGTTCGCGCCAGCGTTGCAGCGAGTATTGGCTCAGGGCCAGCTCGGCCGGGTTGTCGTCGAGCACCAGCAAGTGGCCCATACCGGCGGCCGTCGCGCTGTGCAAACCAGCGTCCAGCACCAGCACGCGCAAGCCGCGCCGGGCCAGCGCCTGGGCGCACGCGGCACCGATGATGCCGGCACCGATCACGATGACATCGGCCACCAGGCCTTGGCTCATGGACGAATGCCCCAGGCGAACGGGTCGTCCTGGTCGATGATCAGGCTGGCCTCGGCGCTGATGAAGGCGCGGCCACGAATCGTCGGTACGATGCGCTCGCCGTGCTGTTCGTAGGAGCCTTCGAACTCGCTGCCGATGACGCTCGCCTGGCGCCAGATCTGGCCCGGCTGCAATTTGTCATCGGCCGCCAGGCACGCCAGTTTTGCACTGGTGCCGGTACCGCAAGGCGAGCGGTCGTAGGCCTTGCCGGGGCAGAGCACAAAGTTGCGGCTGTCGGCCTGCTCATCCTCGGCGAACAGTTCGACGTGGTCGATCAACCCGCCGTCTTCGCCTCGTATCCCTTGAACGTCCAGTGCTTGCTGCACGGCGAAGGTGTAGGCGGTCAACGCATCAAGGTTGTCGCTGGTGATGCGCAGACCATGCTCGGCGATCAGGAAAAACCAGTTGCCACCCCAGGCAATATCACCGACCACCTCGCCAATTCCCGGCACCTGCAACGCCACGGCTTTGCGATAACGGTAAGTCGGCACGTTGCGCACGCTGACGGAGTGGTCATCGTGCAAGGTTGCCTGCACCGTGCCGACCGGCGTTTCGATGCTGTGCACGCCCGGTCCGATTTTGCCAAGGTGAGCAAGCGACGCCACCAGGCCGATGGTGCCGTGGCCACACATGCCGAGGTAACCCGAGTTATTGAAGAAGATCACCCCGGCACACGCCGCTGGGTCAACCGGTTCGCACAGCAGTGCGCCGACCAGCACATCACTGCCTCGCGGTTCGAGCACGCAGGCGGTGCGCCATTGGTCATGGTGTTCAGCCAGCCGTTGAAGACGTTCGGCCATGCTGCCGTTGCCCAATTCGGGAAAACCGGAGGTCACCAGGCGGGTGGGTTCGCCGCCGGTGTGGGAGTCAATCACGGTGATACGTTTCATGAGTGGGCCACGTCCGTTCAGATGAGTGAACGCAAGAGTGGCCCGTGCGGGGGCTTGCAGGCTTGATGGTTTTACCCGGTGCCGATGACGAAATCGGCACAGTGTCGCGGTCTGTCAGTGGTGGTGGGGCAGGTGCTCGAACAGGGTTTTGCAGACCCCGGCGATGTGTTCGTCCAGCAGCTTCACCGCCCGGTCGACGTCACCGGCGCGACAGGCTTCGAGGATCTCCCGGTGTTCGTGATCGGCGCGCTCCTTGCCTGCGGAAAGGCTCATTTGCATGCGCAGGTAACGTTCCAGTTTGTCGTTCACCGAACGGATCAGGCTCACCAGAAACGGACGTTGTGCCGGTTCATAGAGGCAGGCGTGCAGTTCCCAATTGAGCTCGGCCCAACGTCCCACATCATCTTCGCCGACGAACTCCTGGCAGATGCGTTCGGCCCGGGCGAAGGTGTCTTCGGTCATGTTGGGAATGGCCAGGCGAAGCACCTTGTCTTCGAGCAACATGCGCACTTCGAACATCTGCGCCAGCTCGGCATCGGACACCCGTGTGACCATCGCCCCGCGATTGCGCTGGAACATCACCAGACCTTCGGCTTCCAGGCGCTTGAGGGCCTCACGCACCGGGATCTTGCTGACGTTGAACTGCCGGGCGATGTCGTCCTGGCGAATCGGCTCGTCCTCGGCGAAATGCCCGGCGACGATGGCGTCACGCAGATGGCGGGTGATGATTTCAGATGTCGAAGGCGCATTGCCCAAGTCTGGAGCATTGAATTTGGGTAGGGTCACGGCGGCAGTCGTTCGGATTGAGTTGGAGATATGGTATACGAATTTTCATTGGGTTCAGTGCACTTGCGCTGCCTTTCGACAGCCGCACCCTGACTCCCCGGGGTTAATTGCAGAGGAGATGGCGCAAACGTCCTATACCCGGGCCGTTGCGCATTTGGATCATTAAGTTGTCAGTTTCGGTCATTGAGCGGCCGGGGGAGTGCTCATAGTCTGTTACACATGACAGAGGGGCGCCAAAGAGCGCCCACACTTTTTCCGTGAACGCTCGTTGTGGAGTTACCGATGACCGCCGCTCATTACCCGCACCTGTTGGCTCCGTTGGACCTGGGTTTTACCACGTTGCGCAACCGCACCCTGATGGGTTCGATGCACACCGGTCTTGAGGAAAAGCCCGGCGGCTTTGAACGCATGGCTGCTTTCTTCGCCGAGCGCGCCCGTGGCGGTGTCGGCCTGATGGTCACTGGCGGTATCGGCCCGAACGACGAAGGCGGTGTGTATTCCGGCGCGGCCAAACTGACCACCCTCGAAGAAGCGCTCAAGCATCAGATCGTGACCCGCGCGGTGCACGAGGCGGGCGGCAAGATCTGCATGCAGATCCTGCATGCCGGCCGTTATGCCTACAGCCCGAAGCAAGTTGCGCCGAGCGCCATTCAGGCGCCGATCAACCCGTTCAAGCCCAAAGAGCTGGACGAGGAAGGCATCGAGAAGCAGATCAACGATTTCGTCACCTGCTCGACCCTGGCGCAAACAGCCGAGTACGACGGCGTCGAGATCATGGGCTCCGAAGGTTATTTCATTAACCAGTTCCTCGCGGCTCACACCAACCACCGCACCGACCGCTGGGGCGGCAGCTACGAAAACCGCATGCGCCTGCCGGTGGAAATCGTCCGCCGTGTACGCGAAGCCGTAGGCCCGAATTTCATCATTATCTTCCGCCTGTCGATGCTCGACCTGGTGGAAGGCGGCAGCAGCTGGGAAGAAATCGTGACCCTGGCCAAGGCCATCGAACAGGCCGGTGCAACCATCATCAACACCGGCATCGGCTGGCACGAAGCGCGGATTCCGACCATCGCCACCAAAGTGCCGCGTGCGGCGTTCAGCAAAGTCACCGCCAAGCTGCGCGGCTCGGTGAGCATTCCGCTGATCACCACCAACCGCATCAACACCCCGGAAATCGCCGAGCAGATTCTCGCCGAAGGCGATGCCGACATGGTCTCCATGGCGCGGCCGTTCCTCGCCGACGCCGATTTCGTCAACAAGGCCGCTGAGGGCCGTGCCGATGAAATCAACACCTGCATCGGTTGCAACCAGGCGTGCCTCGATCACACGTTTGGCGGCAAGTTGACCACTTGCCTGGTGAACCCGCGGGCCTGCCATGAAACCGAACTCAACTACCTGCCGGTGCAGCAGATCAAGAAAATCGCCGTGGTCGGTGCCGGCCCTGCGGGTCTGTCGGCCGCAACCGTGGCTGCCGAGCGTGGTCATCAGGTGACGCTGTTCGATTCGGCCAGCGAAATCGGCGGTCAGTTCAACATCGCCAAACGCGTGCCGGGCAAGGAAGAGTTCTTTGAAACCCTGCGCTACTTCAACCGCAAGTTGCAAACCACCAACGTCGAGGTCTGCCTGAACACTCGGGTCGATGTGGCGAAACTGGTTGAAGGCGGTTACGACGAAATCATCCTCGCCACCGGCATCGCGCCGCGTGTGCCGGCGATTCCGGGCGTCGAGAACGCCAAGGTGTTGAGCTACCTGGACGTGATTCTTGAGCGTAAGCCGGTGGGCAAACGGGTCGCCGTGATCGGCGCGGGCGGGATTGGTTTCGACGTGTCCGAGTTCCTGGTGCATCAGGGCGTTGCCACCAGCCTGGACCGTGAAGCGTTCTGGAAAGAGTGGGGCATCGACACGCTTCTTCAGGCGCGTGGCGGTGTCGCCGGCATCAAGGCTGAGCCGCATGCACCGGCGCGTGAAGTGTTCCTGCTGCAACGCAAGAAATCCAAGGTCGGCGATGGCCTGGGCAAAACCACCGGCTGGATTCACCGCACCGGTCTGAAGAACAAGCAAGTGCAGATGCTCAACAGCGTCGAATACCTGAAGATCGACGACGAAGGTTTGCACATCCGCATCGGCGAAACCGGCGAGCCGCAAGTGCTGCCGGTGGACAACATCGTGATCTGCGCCGGGCAGGATCCGTTGCGCGAGTTGCAAGACGGGTTGGTTGCGGCAGGGCAGAACGTGCATCTGATTGGCGGCGCGGACGTGGCGGCGGAGCTGGATGCGAAGCGGGCGATCAATCAGGGTTCGCGGTTGGCTGCTGAGCTTTAACAGCAGGTCCAGCGTGCCAATGGCCTTCGCGGGCAAGTCGGATCGCCGCCCGCTCGCTCCTACAGGTGCTGTGTCGTTCACAAAATTGATAAACGACACAGCACCTGTAGGAGCGAGGCTTGCCCGCGAAGGCGTCCTCAAGGCTGCTAATATGCCGGCTCTTTACCCAGAGCCAGCACCAATGCTTCTCCCGCCCAACGACTGGCTCCCCAAAGCCCCCCTCGACCACCTTCATCTCGACTGGCTCGAAAGCACCGGCATCGAAGTCGCCATCCTGCGCCTGGACCAGATCGACCCGCTGATCAGCGGCAACAAGTGGTTCAAGCTCATCGAACACCTCAAAGCGGCTGACCTTGCCGCTGCCAAAGGCATCATCAGCCTCGGCGGTGCTCACTCCAATCATCTTCACGCACTGGCTGCCGCCGGCAAGCGCTTCGGTTTCACGACCGTTGGTTTATTGCGCGGCCATCCGCAGGAAACGCCCACAGTGAGCGACTTGCAAGCCTTCGGCATGCAGTTGCACTGGCTCGGTTATGGCGGTTATCGCGCGCGGCATGATGCGGGTTTCTGGGAACCCTGGCAGGCGCAATACCCTGATCTGTTTGCGGTGCCGGAAGGTGGCGGCGGTTTGTCGGGGGCGAAGGGCTGCATGCAACTGATGTCGATGGTCGGCGCGCAACTGAACGGTCTGGGCTGGAGCGACTACGACGGCTGGTGGCTGGCCTGCGGAACGGGCACCACGCTGGCCGGCCTGGCGTTGGCTGAAGCGGGGGATCATCCGGTTTATGGCGCGCTGGCGGTGCCCGACGATCATGGCGTGGCGCAGCAAATCGTATCGATCGTGCAGGAAGCGGGCTTGCAGAATGCGGCTTATGAATTGCTGGATGCCAGTCGCGGCGGTTTCGCCAAAGTTGATCCATTGCTGGTGGAATTCATCGAGCAAACCGAACGGGCGAGCGGCATTCCCCTTGAACCGCTGTACACCGGCAAAGCGCTGCTGGCGCTCAAGCAGCAAGTCGAAGCCGGACGATTCGCACAGGGTACGCGACTGATCTTTATCCACACCGGCGGCTTGCAGGGCCGCCGCGGATTTTCGTCGCAACTCATACCCCTGTAGGAGCGAGCCTGCTCGCGATGGTGTGTCAGTTAAAAAGGTGTCGACTGACACACCAT
>NZ_JAHBDB010000035.1:0-55916 GCF_019956105.1 Pseudomonas sp. BF-RE-25 | reverse complement strand
GTGTATAAGAGTCAGGTGGTGGGGTGTTGAAAGTAGTAATCAGCCCTGCGACTGCTTGATGGCAATATCTCGGATGGTTTGGATATTCTGATGGATTGCTGAAAGTACAAACCACACTCCAGAGCCTAGGCAGCCTACGGCGAAGCCAATCAGGGCGCCGATGTACTCGTAGTTGCCCTTCATTGCGAAATACCCCGCAACCGTTGCAACGATGATTCCTGCCCAAGCGAAGAAATTCACTACGGTAATCACGATGTCTTTCATTGTCTTTGCTTCCTGCGTGGTTAGAGTCGGGTCACTTTGCCATCATCAGGTTGAGCGGTAAACGGTGGTTCTAAAAGGGTCTTGGCTCGCAACTATATACAGCGGAATTTTGAGATAGGGTTCGCGCCCTTAAAAATCCGAATGACTGTTTTCAATCGCTGAAAATCAGTGAAAAACGGTGCGCTCCAGCTAGGTCGCGGCCTACACGCTCGTTCCATCTTTCACACACAATTTACGCACAGGTTTATCCACAGGTAGTACGTTGCAACACCCTGTGAAACGCATTATCTTGTATCTCGGCGGCGAAAAAACCCTACATGTAGGGGTTTGCCGTTAGCTGCTGACCTCGAACGAGGTACTTAGAAAAGTCTGCGAATGGTCGTGCTTCGGTCTCCACAACTTAGAACACAACCATCCGCACCAACTAAAGCTAAACAGTAGCGATTACGTTAGCCCTAGGGGGACTGCATTGAGCCAAACATTGACGTGATCGTCAACGGTTCTCTGCTGGCCGGTAATCCTTGGGGCTGACAAATCTATCCTTTGCTACAAAGGTAAAACGTCATGCCTAGTAATAAAAAGCAGTCCTCATCGAAGTCGGCCAAACTGGCCTCTGAAACCCTCCGCGATCCGCATGCCTCTAAAATTGCCAAAAGTCTCGCTGCCTCCACGTTGGCCCAAGCCAACACTGGAAAGCAAACGAGTGCTGAGATGGAAACGGTTGCGGGCAAGGTTCTCCAGAGCGACAAGTATAGCGAGGAAACGAAAGCCCTCGCTGCGTCTGTTGTCTCCCAATCCAACCAAGAGCGGGGGAATTAATCATGCCTTACCACGCGGTTGTAACGGTCGATTTGGATAACGGCGTCAGCTCAACAGCTCGCACGAAATTCAATGAGGGGCTGAAGAAAAAGAACTTCAGCAAACACAAGCTCACGACTCTCTGGACAGCGGTCTTTACGCCAGCGACAACGAGGGAGGGCGCAGTCAAGTACGCCCGCGACAGCATTGATGCTGCGGCTGCATTGGCAGGGATTTCCACCTACGAAGCCTTCGTGTCAATCAGCGAGGCGCCGCCAGTCGAGTGGAAGAAAAGCTCGACAAACCCTCTGTTAGAGGGGCTGCTGCGGTTCCAGAAGTAAAAAGCTTTAGGCCCCACTTCGGTGGGGTTTTTCACGTCTGGCCATCTGGTTTTTAGCTACTGATGATTTTGACGAAGCTTCTCTATAGCTGTGGTGATGGCGTCTGCGTTCAAATCTAACGTTCCCAATGCGGTGGTGATGTTGTCGTGCGTATCGACAGAGCCGCGTGCCTCGATCCACAGCGCCACTTCCTCAAGCCCGGCGGCGATAGCATGTTGGTTGAGGAGAAGTAGTTCCAGTGCGTCAGCCACTGTTTCGTTGTTATCGGTCATGAGGCATCGTCCCTGATTAAGTAAAAAATGTGTTACCGAACCACGGTTGCGTCTTGACCGCTGAAAGGAAGGAAGCACCCGCCAGCAGTTTTCATTAGAAATCGTACTTTGAGCTGGCTTCCTTTTGAGAGGTCATACCCGGCGTTCTTGTCGGCGAAATCGACCTGTAGGTCTTGAGTTCCAATGCCATCCACATTCAACGAAACCTCATCAGACTCCAGCAGAGCAATCTCGCCTTTCCATGTCATCCAGTGATTTTTGTATTTCGCATTGAATATGTCGTCTTTCTTCTGATCGCTATAGGTGCTTTTGCATCCTATGTCCGCGTTTACTTGATTGTAGGCTGCTGTGCTCTCGGGATATTCGGTGGCGGGGGCAGAAGCTGTGTAGGTGCTCCCGGTTGAACTTGTAGGTTTGGTGGGTGCGTTGATCACGCCTTTAATAACAACGTAGGCGAGGCCGACCGCGAGCACGATTCCGATAGTTCTTTTGGCTGACAAGATTCAATCCTTGAAGGGTAGAAGATGCCTTATGGTGGCAGCGTGATGTGATTTGTGTCCAGATGTCAGGCTGGATCGTTCCCTGCTGATTTCCCAAAATCCGTATTTTCAGAATCAGCACTACGACAGCGTTTCAGATATTCCAGCCTGAAAATAAGGAAAGGCGTTCCTGTGCGAACTACCCAGCCGCCCAAATTTTTCATGAGCACTTTCAGGAAGAAGGGGTGGGGGTATTCTGAAAACTGTCGCTCACGCAGCGTTACTTAGTGCTGTGCTCCTAGCTCAACCAGAAACCCAAGCTTTTGAGAAATAACCCTAGGCCGCTGGAAGCTCTGACAGCCTCAGAATGAGACGTTGAAAGCGAGCATCAGGCGACGTACTGCCGTTGGTGTGAACTCGCTACCACGAACCGTACGCAAGCCTTTGGAGTTGAGGCAATCGGCTACTGACTGAAGCGTATTCACTTTGTTGTACAGGCCGGCGAGCAGGTGAGGTTGGACAGCCGCTTGATGTGGGTTCACATTCTTCATGCGTTGATCATTAACCCCGAGCGACGTTCGCGTTTCGTTGATGCTATCAAGCCAAATTCGATTTCTATAGTGTTGAACTGTGCGGCTATTTGCCATCATTCAACACCCGATTCCAACCCGATATCCTCCGCACCTCAGCAAATGAAATGGATCAGGGAGTTTTCAGCATAGCTTTTGGGATTTGTCCTACAGCCAGTGCTTGAGCTTCCCGGTAACGTCATTCTGCCCCAGCTACAGGCTGGAATTCCCCGCAACGATTCAAGGACGATTCATGATTTCTTCTGCACGACTGGGTGACAAACATGTCTGCCCAATGCCCGGTCACGGCACCACCCCGATAGCATCTGCCTCCGCTGACACGAATATCAACTTCATGGGCTCTGCACGTGTTGGCGATACCTGTGGCTGTGGCGCTGTTATCACTACCGGGTTTCCCTCGATTCAAGTGAACGGGAGGCCTATGGCTCACTTAGGCAGTCCCACCAGCCATGGCGGAACAATCATCACCGGATCAGGCGATGTCGGTGGTGGGTTTGTAATGGGGGACGCTGGCGGTGCAACGATCATCAACTTCATGGCACTCGGTGCATTCCGCCCAGATTGCACTGTGGACGATGAGAAAATGGCCACATTGCTGGCTGATCCGAAGCTGACAGAGAAGGCAACCGCTGCAAATGCGTTGGTAGATCCCAAGGCAGCCGCTAAGCAGCCGGAAACGAAGGCTGAGCCAAAGTCCGACCCCGCTGTTTGCAATGAGCCTGACCAAATGCAAGAACTGGCCAGCTACATCGCTGGTGAGATGAACACCAACATCAATAGCCCGTATGTTCGCCAGATGATTGACCTAAATAGCTACGATGCGGCAGCAGAGACGAAGAGGTATGAAGAACTTCCGCTGTATCTCAGGATGGGTTCGGGGCCTGACTTCTACAGCTTGGCACTTGGAAAGAAGGCGAAGGCTTTCGCCATCTGGACGGAGCGCGTTGGACAAAATCGCCCATGGGACCACAAGCCCACATTGCTGAAACTCTTCGGCGGCAAGCCCCGGCACAAACAAGGTGCCTACGACTACTTTTACGACATCTGGTCGAACGTCCACTACGGTTATGTAGGTATGGCCGCTGGGTTTTCAGAAAGCGTTCTCTCGGACGGTGCAGGGGGTGAGCAAATTGCCTCAGACTCTATACGGAAATTTAAAGAACTGGTCACACCGAACACAGGTAGAAAACCACTCCCCGGCCCCCATCGCTCAGAAGATGTTGACGGGCTACGGGCTTGGGACGATGCTCCTGACCGGATATCGATTGGTATCGGTGTAAAGCTCTACAAACAGCACCCCAACGGAGGCATTACAGCCAAGATGGTCATGGACGAAGTATTGGCAGTATCGCCAGAGGAATGGGGGGACGGTGTAAGTGAGCACAAATGCGAAACCAATTAGATATGGGCGGATATTCTCCGTGCTCCTACTCCTATTGCTCTCCCCGTTTGCGTTCTGGTATATCGCAACCCCCACAGTAATCGTCCACTACTCAGAGGATGCGACGGAAAAGCTTGGGTGCGTCTGGAATACACAGAACAGGATCTATAGGAGTGGTCGCGGGGGGTTGTACCCCGGCGAATCGTCGTTAGACTTAGGCCACATCTTCCCAGACGAAAACTTCTTTATGGAGTTCTACTGGTGGGGCAAAAAGACTCGCAACCATTGCGTTAATGTCACCCCGAAGTGGCCGACGACTCATATCTACCTTGATGCGAACGGCGACATTGATACCAGTGAAGGAAGCGGCACGGACACTGATCGCTTGCAGCAGTGCACCACGGACACGGCGAAACCATAAGGTGATATTCCAGAAACTGGCCCAACGCGTGAAGATGACAGCGGGCCAAGCCACCGAGTAATCTCAGCGGAACACACCGCCTCAGGGATTGAAAATGTCAGGACAACAAAACCCAGTACAACTACTGACAACAATGCATAACGAAGCAGCGAGCAAGTTGGACTACTTCATTCTGGGTGTCACGTTAGCCATCTGTGCCTACCTTGCTCAAACCAACCCTTACGCCCAAATCGGCGTGAACAAAGAAACGTTCCTGCTCGGTAGTCTGCTGGTGTTTGCAACAAGTGCCATCTGTGGGTTCAAGCGGATTGAATCGACCATTGCAGCTCTACGAATGAACGCGGCTGCACTTGAAGAAAAGGATCCACAGCTAAGGGCATATTGCCTACAAAGACTCAGGGACAGTCGTGAGTCGCACCACTGGTACAAAGTGCGTAACTACCTTCTGGCCACTGGTCTTCTCTGCTATCTCGCAACCAAGGTGTGGGACTCATACCAAAGCCACGGCTGGATATCTGTGCATTAGGCCGATTTTGACCAATCCCATTTTTCGCCAGAGCTTCGACCACTAGTAGCGAGAATGATCTTGGTGACCCGCTCACACCTAGGGACTGTCATCCTGCACGGCGGTTAAACTGAAGGTGTGAACGAGCGGTGGGTATTCTACATGACTCGTTCCAATCAGATTCCTTGCCGCCGTCAAAATTTCCGATGCGCTTCAACATGCGTTTGGCTGTCGAGCTTGGAAAGTAATTCTTGCAGTTTTTCAAGCGGTGCTAAGCATCGAGCAGTGGGCTTGCCCAGAAACGCCCAAAGAGCACCACAAATAACATGAGGTACGTGGCCCCGGATAGCTTGCACAGAAGCATCTGTGCAATAGCCAGCGTTAGGCCGCCTTCGATTCTTTTTTGATCCTGTACACCGTTGCAACACCACAGTCAGCTTGCTTGGCGATCATCTCAGCGGACATCGTTGGGTACTTCTCCATCAGCGTCTGTACCTTTGCCCACTTGGCAGCGTTCCTTCCTTTGCCTGATGGCTTCCATTCAGGGTCAGCAGCCTTCTTGTTTTCCAAACCCTGCTTGATGCGTTCAACACGCTTCTCTTGATCCAGTCGTGCCATGGTGGCCATCAAATCAATCAGCATGTTGTTGATCACATCCATGATTTGACCTGTGATTCCTTTGGCTTCAACCAGCATGTGACTGGTAGGCAAATCAGCTACAACCAACCGCAAACCCTTGGCCTTGATGGTAGCTTTGAGAGTGTCCCAATCAGTCTGTGAGAGGCGGCTGAGGCGGTCTACGGACTCAACCAATAGCACGTCTCCACTCTCGGCAGTATCGAGCAAGGCGAGCAGCTCAGGACGGTTGAGCTTGGTCCCACTGATGTTTTCTGCGTACACGCCAACGATGCTCAATCCTTTCTCGGTAGCGAACGATTCAAGGGCAACTCTTGCACGATTGGCGTCTTGATCTTTGGTCGATGCACGTAGGTACAAGTGGGTATTCATGGGTGGTTATCCTTTGTCATTCGGTTTGATAGTCAAATGATAAACAAATCATATATCTATCATCAATAGGCTATTGATAGTTATTTCCCTGCCTCTATCGCACTACCGGATAGGTCTACTGCTTTGATAGCGATTATTGCCGGAGCTTTAGAATTCCAGCGGTGATGGCGGACGCGTTCGCATCGAGAGTTTCCAGTGCGGTGATCGCGTTTTCATGAGCTTCGCTTGTACCGGTGGATTTTACCCATAGGGCCAGCTCTTCGATTGCTGCAGCCAAAGCGTGCTGGTTGTGAAGGAGGAGGGTTAACACGTCTGCTGTGGCTATGTGGGCTTCTGAGTTATCTGGCATGACGGTCGTCCTTGAGTGCTGAACTCCGAGATTAGCTCAGGACAATCGTCACTTCTTGTGGGGAGTATTGACAGGTTGACTGGGGGGATCACCTGCAAGCGCCTCGACCAAAAGGCAACGAAGGTGAGCCTCGCCCGATGGCATGACCTGAACGTCCAAGAAATGCCGCTCCCGCAAGGAGTCGCTTTCTAGTGCACTGACATGCCCATGCCGCAAGAATTCGCCCAGGAGGATAACTTCTTCGGGTTTTGAGATCGTTGTTGCCCCGGCAGCAATCTTCTTTAGCAGGGCGAGTTGGTGCTTCCGTTGATCGTCCAAGCTATAAGCCTTATGCGGTGAAGGATACTTGGCTGACATGAGTCTGGCCGAACAGTTCAAAGCCCTTCGAGCAACTCCGACAACGACATTCCCAATCCATCAGCTAGCACCTTGGCCGCATCTAGGCTGGGGTTAGCTGTACCTGTCTCGATTCGTGACATGTATGTTCGAACGAAGCCACACCTATCAGCGAAAGCTTCCTGACTGAAGCCCTGACTGGTGCGAAGCTCTCGGATTCGTTGGCCGAAGCCCTTTCTCAGATTCTGATTTGGTTGCATTCCCGAATGATGGTCGGATGTACTCCAATCGTGAACACACCATCTGATGACACACCAATTGATACATTGGTATCCTCGTCGCTCACCCAGCTAGCACCTGACAGGGATGCCCCATGAACGAAAAACTGTTTGTACTGACCACCCAGAAAAAGAAAACTAATCACATCCTGCACGTGATCATGACCGTACTTACCGGAGGTCTATGGTTGATCGTGTGGGGCATCACCATGCGGAGCAATGACGCCCATAACAAGAAACTGGATAAACAAATCAATCAGATCATGCACTACAAGACGCAAGGCTTGAATGACACCGACACCTACAAGCAGATCAAGAATGACCAATTGAACTCTGATGTGTTTCAAGGGCGTGTGATCTTTGTGATTCTGGTAGTGGTGTTTCTATACTTCTACCTGCGGTGACTGTTGCACACGTAAAGCGGAGCTTTGAGCATGATACCCTCCCAGCTCCGCTGAAGTGTTCGCACCGAAAACGTCAGTTTTCAACTGTACCCAGCTACGGCGTAACCGCCGACATTCCTTCGGATGTACTCAAGCAATAAACAAAAATTACACAAATCCAGCTCTTCGCTTTTGATCTTGATCTTGTTCGTTTGTGCAAGAATGAATACGGAAGTATTCGGTAGACCTTACGTCAGCGGACGCTGACAGCTATGCACGTCACCTTCGGTGGAGCAGAGCAGAGCTTAGATGTGTATTGATTTCATTTAATTTATTGGTGTGCTGATCCAGTATCGGGACGATGCAGTAACGCTCGTACTGGTGCAAATTCACTCTCGTGTAACTGTGAGCTTCCCGTCCGGTGTCCGACCCTATACATATGGTGGGCGTGAGCCGGACAGGTCAGATTACAACGTGTTAGGTCGCTTATCCCAGCCAATCCTGTGACTCGACATATTCCAGAAACGGGTCATTGTACGAAGGTTCTGGAAAGTATTCGTCTCGTGAGTCTGGAACTCTTGGACAGCTCATGTCAGGAACGCCATCCATTGAGTTCGTCACGGCAGTCGTTCGCACAAGTAGTTTGGCGACTGGTTCCGCACCAAGCCCGCTAACGATCTTCAGAATGTGCATTCGAGCAGCAAATGCCTGTTTACGTTGTGCCAAGTCGGCATCTTCACTGTCTTCTGCCGCACGAGCACCATGGAGTTCCATGAACTGATTGATGCACTCATTTATCCTGCACATCAAATTGAGTGCAGATTCTTCGAGGAAGAGGCGACTTCCGGTTGGCGCCGTTTCATCTACCCAGTCCATTACGAATATGACGTTTGAGTCCTCCTTGGACGCACGCTGTCGCACCCTTTCTTTGACTCGTTTGACCACGTCTGCGTCGAAACGGCTGTAATAACGCCCTTCAGAAGTGTCCCATTTACAACCGTACTCTTGGTGCAGAATGCTGCGAAGCTCGTAGTCTTTAATTCCTTGGGGGCGAGTCGCGAGGTCATAAATTCGACTCACGGATTTATCAAAGGGCGTAGATATTCCCATTGGCACATCTTTGGTCAGAGCTTTGACTTTGCGTTCAGGTAGTCCTGTGGCTTTCACAATTTTGGCAATGGATAGGCCGCCCCGTCGGAGCTGCACAACCTGCTCTTCGACCGTCGGTGCATCAAGGGTGTGGCCAGAATCCGACTTTGTTGGGATCGGTGCGACTCCAGCTACAATAGCCAACTCGTCATTGGCTGAGATGGGGATCAAATTCAAAACGAATGGGTGCGACATGGATGGTTCTCCTGTATTCAAGTTCATTTCATAGGCATGAGCCTCGTTGAGTGGTGTTGCCGCACGCGATTGCTTGCGGCAGTACATCTTTACAATTTTTTAGTCATGGATGTGGCGCGTGCAACTGCGTAATCGCTCAATCACGCGAGCATCAATCGACCCTTCGTACTTGTCTGCCAATTCATTGCAGTACTTTCGATGAGCTGCCTTGTACGCCTCAAACGCTTCGATAATGTCATGGAAAGTTCCCAAGTACGCTTGTTTCCCATGCATTGATAGGCGAGCTTTAAAGCCTTCCCCTCTCGCCGAAACAGTTACGCCAATCGGAAGCTTCCCTCGGGTACTTCGAGTATCTCGAAAAATCTGATTAATCACCCTCGGAACAAGTGAGCAGAGTTCTGGCGAGTACACTTTATTGAGAGGATCAAGAACATCCTTGTCCAACTCCATGTCCGCCTCAGATGCGTAAGGCTGATCCACAAACCAATCTGCAAACTCTTGGAAGTCGTGCCATTTTGGGCAAACCGTACAGCCGGCATATGCAGTAGCTCCCGACTTGTAGCACCGATTAAGCATGTCTTTCCATCGCTGAAATGCACGACATGTAGTCTCGTGATAAGGCATACCCAAAGCTTTGCGTCTCTCCGCCGAATCGTAGCCAACTCCGTAGAGCAGCTTGGCGTCTCGTGGTGGAGCAAAGAGGGGAGCCTCCTCACCCAATGAGTAGTCGAGACGGATGCCTACCAGTTGCGGCAATACGTAGATGGTCTTAACACGGTCATGCATGAAATCTTGGTTCATTGATACCTCCATAGGTTGAATTTTGGGCGAAAAAAAACCGACACGTTGGTCGGCATCATCGGCAGCATTTCTCTCTACAGAGGAGTAAATGAACTCAGCTTTCGGATGTCGTCGACCTCGAGGTTGGTTTTGCTTTCATTGCAATGGTCATGGCTATTTCTCATGGTTTGCATTGACCGTCAGTGGTGGTCAGCCAGTTTGCAGACAAAGCAACACCGATCATCCGGCACTGTATGGGTGCGGGACGTATTCGGTATGTTTTGTCGATTTGAGAATTATCAGTCAAAGTGCCATCAGATGTCAAGCGTTATTAGTTGCATGTGCCAATAGAATGATGTAGGCGTACCGCACAAGCGATGTTTTAGCCGCGTCTAATGTTCCGTTCGCAGAAAACCAATTTCCATCGGAGAGAATGCGTCCTGCTTAGTCCAGATAGTCATGTAAGCCCTTAAACATTGGGTCGGGCGGAAGTTTGTTCTAAGAATATGACGAATCCAGAGCAGGTTATGCTCGGGTTTACCGTTGGTTTCTGACAAGTTTTCGAGGCCGCCAACCCTTCAGTTAATCGAGGCTGGCAGCCCATCAGGTTGGTCAATCAATAAGGTGGAGCACATCTCTGACGTTCAAGTGGGAGTAACGCGCTACGGATCGAGTATCCCTGTGCCCTGAAACGATCATTATTTGGGCGTTGTTGAATCCCTTCTTCGCGACGTTGGTGATTCTGGTGTGCCTGAGCTGGTGCAGCCTGACGCTGCTATCAAGTCCAGCCTTTACACGCGCCAGACGCACAGCCTGAGATACAGCGTGTGGAGTGACAATGAAGATCATCCCATGTGGATGGCGTTCCACAGTGGCCCACAGTTGGGCGAGTTCAAGAATTTCCACTGCACGGTGGGTGAGGGGAACTGACCTTGTGCCGTTCTTCCCATCGATCACATCGGCAATGCGTTCTTCGAGGTGCAGGCAGTCTTTGGTCAGCTTCAGAATTTCGGATCGCCGCATGGCAGTCTCATATGCCAGTTCGACAATGGGTTTCATGATGGGTGACAGCTTCGCCAGTAACCGCTCAAGCTCGCTTGCACTAATCACCTTGTCTGAAGACCGGTCTGGCTTTGGGAGCGAGATATCACTCACAGGATTATGAATGTCGATCAGCAACCCACGTTTCGCAAATCTGTAGAACCGCGACATGAACGCAAGCTGCGTCCTGCACGTGGACGGCTTCACACTCTTCAACCGCATAATCTTGAAGTCATTGATCATCTGCGGCGTGATTTTGTGAATGGGCTGGGTGAAGTGCCGGCCCAGATGCTCAACGATTTTCAGTGCGTGGTCGTAGCTGCCTTTCCCCTTGAGCATGGTTTCGCAGTAGGTCATGCCCAACGTATAGATGGTGTGGTGCTTGCGATCCATTGTCACGGCTTCGATCTGGTTTGCCCATGACTCTGCCTCGGCCTTTGTAGTGAAGGTTTTCGACTGGGGAGATTTACCTTTTACCCGTACCTGAACGTTCCAGTTGCCGGACGGAAGTAAGCGGAAATTGGCCATTGTTGACGCCTCATTGATGTGAATGGGCGTTCTGTGAAATCCAAGAGCAGCAAGGCTTGCAGCTTGCGCAAGCAGACATTGACATGGTGGGGGTCGTTGGTTCGAGTCCAATCGCGCCTACCAAACAAAATCCGCTCTGCTGGGCGGTCTAGAAGGGCTCACCGAAAGGTGGGCCCTTTTTTGTTGTCTGCGATTTGCTAAACGGATCGCAAGTCCTGGACACATCGCGGTGTTCTTTCCGCTTTGATGGGGGAGGGCGTTACTGCTTTGTTGCTTGATCCGACGAGGACGTCGAGGAGAGGGCCAGCAATCACCACCCGTGCAAGCGATAATAGTTGAGCAGGCAACCCCCGATTTTATGGGCTACTACTGACAGGCTGATCCAACTCAAACCTGACTGGAGTGTCTCGATGTTTGCCCACTGGTTTTTTGCGGCGATCCATCTCTTGGCGTTCGCCTTGGGTTTCTGGGCCGTTCTGACCCGCGGCAGTGCTTTTCGGTGGCTGGCCTCGGGGCTGGGTGAGGCGCGCAGCGTCTTGATTGCAGATAATCTGTGGGGCATTTCAGCGGTCATTCTGCTGATCACCGGTGGGATGCGAGCCTTTGCCGGGTACGAAAAGGGCACTGACTACTATCTTCACCAGCCACTGTTCCATCTGAAGATGACACTTTTCGTTCTGATTCTGCTGCTTGAGATCGCGCCGATGATCACCCTGATCAAATGGCGGATTGCGCAGGCGCGCGGCGCAGCCATTGATGTCGGTCGATCGAAGTTGTTTGCGCGGATCAGCCATATCGAAGCGCTGTTGGTGATGCTGATGGTCGTGGCGGCCACGGGAATGGCTCGGGGAGTAACGTTTGGTTAGCCGAGTATGAATGCATACTTCCCCAGGCTTAATCCGAAACGTCCGACAGCCATGACGTGAGACATGCCGGTAGTATCGGCTTCACGTTCGGGGATGGGGTGGGATGCAGGAGTGATCGCTGTGCGTGAATCTTTAGCCAGCCGTGGTCCGGGGGCGAACAGGCTGGCTACTGACTGCAGCAGGATTCAGGATTGCGGCTTGTCCGGGGCGGTCAGGCCAGCCTGAATGCGCTGATAGATTTCTTCGCGGTGCACCGCAACGTCTTTCGGGGCGTTGATGCCAATTCTGACTTGCTGACCGCTTACGCCCAGAATGGTGATCGTAATGTCATCGCCAATATTTATGCTTTCACCGACTTTGCGGGTGAGTATCAGCATGGTCTTCTCCTTGATTGCTTTGTAGGGCACCTGATTCGGACAGTGCAGAGGTCGGTGGTATGTATAGATTAGTGCGAAGTTTCACGGTTTGGGTGCCTCTTTCTGACGCGCAGATGCTGCATTGATTCCCAAGGCGTAACTATACAGAGGCCGCCTCCATGATTCTCGTTGTTTTGCGCCCATTTTGCGGCACTCGAGAAGTATTCATGGGTGTTAAAATCTCCGCTTTCGGCATTCAGAGGGAAGCGTTGTGCGCAAAATGGCTTTGGTAATCGCAGTACTGGCATTGGCGGGATGCGGTGAGGATAAGCGCGCTGATGCGCCAAAGCCGCAGCCAACCGTGGCGGCAGCACCGGCGGCGGTATCTGCGCCGCAGTGGGATCTGGAAGTGCGAGGTGAAATAACCCAGGCTGTCAGCGACCTGAGTGGCTGGCTGATCGAGCACAGTTTCGTTTCCAGCGTGATCAAGGAAAATGGCAAGACCCGCATCCTGATGGGGCCATTCAATTCCAAAGCCGAAGCTGAAGCCAAGCAGGAAGAAGTGCGCGCGGCGCTGACCCGGGCGAAAAAACAGAACATCGAGCTGCTGGTCATCGAGCATCCGGTGACTCAGTAAGGCGTCATTGGCCGCCCAAACGCTTGGGCGCCAGCAGCACGATTGAAAACGAAAAAGGCCTGGGGCATTCAACCCCAGGCCTTTTTGTTTTCAACAAGCGCTTAACCGCACGCTTTCATGTCCACCGGCCCGACAAACTCGTTGCCGCGCCCCATCACGCACGCCACGCTCTGGTTGCGCTGACGTTCCCAGGCCTGTACCGGATAGGTTTTGTTCCATGCTTCGTACAGTTGCCGATCCTGTTTCGACAGGCGCAAACCGTACTGCTTGCTCATGTAAAAGTACGTCCGGGCGATCATGCCGCGAATGGAAGGGCGGGGCATGACTTTTTTTGCCTTGAAGTCGACCTGGGTCAGGCACGAACCGTATTGGCCCGATTGCTCCGGCAACCAGCCAAAACTGAAATTGCTGCGATCACCATTCACCTCGCCGATGCTCGGCACCAGATTATGCAAGTCGGCCTCGGCCTTCTGGTAAGTCGGGTCGTAGCGCGTGCAGTTCTTGCGTCCGCCTTCCTGCCAGCACTGACGCTGATGGCCGATCTGCCAGGCGGGGACAATGTGCTCCCACTCGATGCGCGAAGCGCGCTTGGCATTTTTGCGTGGCACATAACCGCAGGCCGACAGGTCCACCTTGTTGCCGGTGTATTTACAGCCGCAATAGAACTCGGTGGATTGCGGGGCGTACAGCTTCCAGGCGACTTTCTTGGCTTCGTTGAAGGTGCGCGGGGCGTCAGCCTGCGCGCCCATCGCGAAGAGCAAAAACAGCAAAGCAAAAAAACGGACACTCATTGACTCAATCTTCCTTCGGCACAACCCAGAAAATCTGCACACCGCCATCGTCGCGGTAGGCGAGGGTGACGTTGTCGTTTTCGTCGATTTCTTCGAGTAATTGCTCCCACTCATCCACTGGCTCGTCCGGAAGTCGGAAGATCAGGGCCGCCTTGGCTTTCTGGGCGGTGGGGGAGTTGATGATTTTCTGAACGCGCATACCCATGCGTACATAGGTGTCAGGAGAGGCAGAGGTGGTGGCCACGGAATTGTCCTTATTAAGCTGTACGTGCATACAGTATTTAACTGTAGGCATTTTCGCAACTGCTTAAAATTCAAGAAAATCCTCTGACAGCAGTTTTTCCCGATTGGTGTAGGACGAAGGAGATTTTTTTATCAGATAGGAGGCCACTCGCCGCAGTGGACGAGTGGTGAAAGCGGTGCCCGACCGGAACAGGTCGGGCGAGGGCGAATCAGTATTCCCAGAACATCCGTTGCAGCTCTTTGCTGTCATTGGTCTTGGTCAGCGCGACCATGGCCAGGATGCGGGCCTTCTGTGGGTTCAGGTCATGGGCCACAACCCAGTCGTACTTGTCGTCAGGCTGTTCGGCGTTACGCAATACGAAGCCACCGGCGTTGACGTGGGAGGAACGAATGATTTGCACGCCATCCTTGCGCAGGGCTTGCAGGGCTGGAACCACGCGCGAAGACACCGAACCGTTGCCGGTGCCCGCGTGGATGATGGCTTTGGCGCCGGATTGAGCCAGCGCTTTGTAGGCGGTATCACTCACGTTGCCGTAGGAATAGGCGATTTCGACGTCAGGCAGGCTCTTGATGTTCTTGATGTCGAACTCCGAGTCCATGGTGTGACGCTTGGCCGGCAGGCGGAACCAGTAGGATTTGCCTTCGACCACCATGCCGAGAGGACCCCAGGCACTTTTAAACGCCTCGGTCTTGATGTTGATCATCTTGCTGACGTCGCGACCCGACTGGATTTCATCGTTCATGGTCACCAGTACGCCTTTGCCGCGCGCGTCTTTGCTGCCGGCTACGGCCACGGCGTTGTACAGGTTCAGCATGCCGTCTGCGGACATCGCGGTGCCTGGGCGCATAGAGCCCACGACGATGATCGGCTTGTCGGTTTTTTCCACCAGGTTCAGGAAGTAGGCAGTTTCTTCCAGGGTGTCGGTGCCGTGGGTGATGACGATGCCATCGACGTCTTTGCTGTCAGCCAGTTCGGCCACGCGACGACCCAATTGCAGCAGGTTGTCGTTGGTAATGCTTTCGGAGGCGATCTGCATGACCTGTTCGCCGCGAACATTGGCCAATTGGCTCAGTTCCGGAACGCCGGCGATCAACTGTTCGATGCCGACTTTCGCCGCTTGATACGTCGCGCTGTTGGCGGCGCTGGCGCCCGCGCCGGCAATGGTGCCGCCGGTGGCCAAGATCACCACGTTCGCCAGTTTCTGTTTGGTTTCGACTTCTTTCGCCTGAAGGGCTGTCGGAAGGAGTAGCAGGAGGGCCAAGGCGCCCGGAACAAAAGTCTTGAAAGCAGATGTCATTATTTTTCTCTCTAGTAGTGAGACGGTGCGGATGCAGGTTCATCTAGATGCGCCCCGGACAGATCTGAATGTCTGGGGTGAATGAGAGGGAGCAGGATCTGTACCAGTCATGTCTGGAAATGAAAAATAGCTTTAACCCAATGATTTGTATCAATTATTCGGACTGTGTTGAACGAGGTTTAAACGTCCTGTTGTCCGGTTTTCCGAATATGTTTGTTATTTGCGTTCGGCTCTCCGAAAAGGGCTACGACTTCTGTTGAGCAGGTCTTCTTGCCAGACGGCAAATCATTGCTAAAGAAACCCGCGCGCAGGTCGATGCCTCTCTGAAGGATCTTTTTATTCAGGAGTTCACATGTCGTTTTCGATCGGCTTTCCCAATGCAGGCGCAATCACTATCGGTGGCAAATCCACCGCAACGATCAACGCCTTGAGCGAATCAACTTCCGAGGCTTCGACACTGGCGTTGGGTACCGAGGAGGAGGGTGGCGCAACCAAGGTCCGGACCGGTGGCGGCGCGGCAAACGAAACGAAAACGGACAGTGACAGCGGCGGTGACCAAAGCGTCGCGGTGAAGATGTTGCTCAAACGTATGCAGGAACTGCAGCAGCAACTGCGAGAACAGCAGCAACAATTGGCGGCGGCTCAAGCGGCGCCTTATACGACGCCGGAAGCCAAAACGGCTGTCGTCATGTCGATTCAGGGGCAAATTGCCAACACCAGCGGGGCGCTGTCGGAGGTCACAGGTAATCTGGTCAAGGAACTGGCCAAGGGCTCCAGCGCGGGTAGTGTGATCAGCACTACGGCATAACCGGTTCTGTTACCGGAAGCACAAAGCGTGCTTTTCGGTCGTTGACAAATATCGGCAGGATTCGCATAGTTCGGTCTACGCAAACGTTTGCGCGGCACTGCCGATGGCCTGTTCCATCGGCAAACGCGGTGAAACATACGCCAGCGCAAGCGTTGCTCAAGAATAATCATAAGATCGGAGTGAACCCATGAAGCTGCCATTCGCTGGACGTCTTCTCGCTGTCGCTATGCTGGCTGCCGCATCCGCCGCGTTGCCTGTCTCCTCGGCCTTCGCCGACACTGAAAAACCCAAAGTCGCACTGGTCATGAAATCCCTGGCCAACGAATTCTTCCTGACCATGGAAGACGGCGCCAAGGCCTACCAGAAAGATCACTCCGCCGATTTCGACCTGATCTCCAACGGCATCAAGGACGAAACGGACACTGCGGGCCAGACACGTATCGTCGAGCAAATGATTCTGGCCAAGGTCAATGCACTGGTGATCGCGCCTGCTGACTCGAAGGCCATGGTCCCGGTGATCAAGAAAGCCATCGATGCCGGTATCACCGTGGTCAACATCGACAACCAGCTGGACCCAGCGGTCGTCAAAAGCAAAAACATCAATGTTCCGTTCGTAGGCCCGGACAACCGCAAGGGTGCGCGTCTGGTGGGTGAGTACCTGGCCAAGCAGCTGAAGGCCGGTGACGAAGTCGGCATCATCGAAGGTGTGTCCACCACCACCAACGCCCAGGCTCGCACTGCAGGTTTCAAGGATGCGATGGAAGCGGCGCAGATCAAGGTCGTGTCCCTGCAATCCGGTGATTGGGAAATCGATAAAGGCAACAAGGTCGCCGCGTCTATCCTCAGCGAATACCCGCAAGTCAAAGCCCTGCTGGCCGGCAACGACAGCATGGCTGTCGGCGCAGTGTCTGCCGTGCGTGCCGCGGGCAAGGCCGGCAAAGTGCAAGTGGTCGGCTACGACAACATCAACGCCATCAAACCGATGCTCAAGGATGGCCGTGTCCTGGCCACCGCTGACCAGTTCGCTGCCAGGCAAGCCGTGTTCGGCATCGAGACGGCGCTGAAGATCGTCAAGGGTGAGAAAGTCGACAGCGGCACCAACGGCGTAATCGAAACTCCGGTAGAGCTGGTTACCAAGTAGTCCTACTGGCGACACAACGGTGCTCGCCCGTCCGGGCGAGCGCATGGAGAGTTTTTATGTCTGTTTGCGCTCCGAACGCTGTCCTCTCGGTCAGCGGTATCGGCAAGACCTACGCGCAGCCTGTCCTCACCGGTATCGACCTGACGCTGATGCGCGGCGAAGTGTTGGCGCTGACCGGCGAGAACGGCGCCGGCAAAAGCACGCTGTCGAAGATCATTGGTGGATTGGTCACGCCGACCACTGGCCAGATGCAATTCCAGGGGCAGGATTACCGCCCCGGCAGCCGTACCCAGGCTGAAGACCTGGGCATTCGCATGGTCATGCAGGAACTCAATCTGTTGCCGACCCTGTCGGTGGCGGAAAACCTGTTTCTCGATAACCTGCCCAGCAACGGCGGCTGGATCAGCCGCAAGCAATTGCGCAAGGCCGCGATCGAAGCCATGGCTCAGGTCGGGCTCGATGCGATCGATCCGGACACCCTCGTCGGCGAACTGGGCATCGGTCACCAGCAAATGGTCGAGATCGCCCGCAACCTGATCGGCGATTGTCATGTGCTGATCCTCGACGAACCGACCGCGATGCTGACGGCCCGTGAAGTCGAAATGCTGTTCGAGCAAATCACGCGCCTGCAAGCTCGTGGCGTGTCGATCATTTATATCTCCCATCGCCTCGAAGAGCTGGCGCGGGTGGCTCAGCGCATTGCGGTGTTGCGCGACGGCAATCTGGTTTGTGTCGAGCCGATGGCCAACTACAACAGTGAGCAATTGGTGACCTTGATGGTTGGCCGTGAGCTCGGTGAACACATCGACATGGGCCCGCGCAACATCGGCGCGCCGGCGTTGACGGTCAAGGGGCTGACCCGCTCCGACAAAGTGCGCGACGTCTCCTTTGAAGTGCGCGCCGGCGAGATCTACGGGATTTCCGGTTTGATCGGGGCAGGGCGCACCGAGTTGCTACGCCTGATCTTCGGCGCCGATACCGCGGACAGCGGCACGGTTGCGCTGGGGTCGCCGGCACAGGTCGTGAGTATTCGTTCGCCGGCGGACGCGGTCGGTCACGGCATTGCCCTGATCACCGAAGACCGCAAGGGCGAGGGCTTGCTGCTGACGCAATCGATCAGCGCGAATATTGCTCTGGGTAACATGCCGGAGATTTCCCGCGGCGGTTTCGTCAACAACGGTGACGAGATGTCGTTGGCTCAGCGTCAGATCGACGCCATGCGCATCCGCAGTTCCAGCCCGACGCAGTTGGTCTCGGAGCTGTCCGGCGGCAATCAGCAGAAAGTCGTGATCGGCCGTTGGCTGGAGCGCGATTGTTCGGTGTTGCTGTTCGATGAGCCGACTCGCGGCATCGACGTCGGCGCCAAATTCGACATTTATGCACTGCTCGGTGAGCTGACTCGTCAGGGCAAGGCGCTGGTGGTGGTGTCCAGCGACCTGCGCGAACTGATGCTGATTTGCGACCGCATCGGCGTGCTGTCGGCGGGGCGCCTGATCGAGACATTCGAGCGCGACAGCTGGACCCAGGATGACTTGCTTGCCGCTGCTTTTGCCGGCTATCAAAAACGTGATGCGCTGCTCAACGAAGCAGCGCCTAGGGATCTTCCATGAAAACTGCAACATCTGCCGGTAAACGTAGTGGCAATTTTTACGGCCTCGGCACCTATCTGGGCCTGGCCGGTGCCTTGCTGGCGATGGTCGCGCTGTTCTCGGTCCTGAGCAGCCATTTTCTGTCTTACGACACGTTCAGCACCCTGGCCAACCAGATTCCGGACTTGATGGTGCTGGCGGTCGGCATGACGTTTGTGTTGATCATCGGCGGCATCGACCTGTCGGTGGGCTCGGTGCTGGCACTCGCGGCGTCGACGGTCAGCGTGGCGATTCTCGGCTGGGGCTGGAGCGTATTGCCGGCAGCATTGCTCGGTATGGCGGCCGCCGCATTGGCGGGGACGATCACCGGTTCGATCACCGTGGCGTGGCGGATTCCTTCGTTCATCGTCTCCCTCGGCGTGCTGGAAATGGCGCGTGGTGTGGCGTATCAGATGACCGGCTCGCGCACCGCCTATATCGGTGATGCCTTTGCCTGGCTGTCCAACCCGATCGCCTTCGGCATTTCGCCGTCGTTCATCATTGCTTTGCTCATCATCTTCATTGCCCAGGCCGTGTTGACTCGCACGGTGTTCGGTCGCTATCTGATCGGCATCGGCACCAACGAAGAAGCCGTGCGTCTGGCAGGGATCAATCCGAAACCCTACAAGATTCTGGTGTTCAGTCTGATGGGGCTGCTGGCCGGTATCGCCGCGCTGTTCCAGATTTCCCGCCTGGAGGCGGCGGACCCGAATGCCGGCTCCGGCCTGGAACTGCAAGTGATCGCCGCGGTGGTGATTGGCGGTACCAGCCTGATGGGCGGGCGCGGTTCGGTCATCAGCACGTTTTTCGGGGTGTTGATCATCTCGGTACTGGCGGCCGGTCTGGCGCAGATCGGTGCAACCGAGCCGACCAAACGCATCATCACCGGCGCGGTCATCGTGGTGGCGGTGGTGCTTGATACCTATCGCAGTCAGCGCGCAAGCCGGCGGACCTGAGTCATGGCAACAATCAAGGATGTGGCAGCGCTCGCGGGGATTTCCTACACCACGGTTTCCCATGTGGTGAACAAGACCCGGCCCGTCAGCGAAGAAGTGCGGATCAAGGTCGAAGCGGCAATCAAAAGTCTCGACTACGTGCCCAGTGCCGTGGCCCGCTCATTAAAAGCCAAGACCACCGCGACCATCGGTCTACTGGTGCCCAACAGCCTCAACCCATACTTCGCCGAGCTGGCGCGCGGCATCGAGGATTACTGCGAGCGTAATGGCTATTGCGTGATCCTCTGCAACTCCGATGACAACCCCGACAAGCAACGCAGCTACCTGCGCGTGTTGCTGGAAAAACGCATTGACGGACTGATCGTGGCATCGGCCGGTGGGGACGCGGTGCTGGCAGAAGGTCTGGCGGGCGTGCGCACGCCGATGGTGATCGTCGACCGAGGGCTGGAAGGGGTTGATGCGGACCTGGTGCGCATCGATCACGAGTACGGCGCTTATCTGGCGACCCGCCATCTTCTGGAGTTGGGGCATCGGGATATCGCCACCATTGGCGGGCCGGCCAGTACCAGCGTCGCGCAAATGCGTCTGGCAGGTTATTGCCGCGCCTTGAAAGAGGCGGGCGTCGAAGTGCCTCACGAACGCATACTGGAAAGCGACTTCACCAGTACCGGCGGTTACAGCGCGGCTGCGATCCTCCTGGAAAACAATCCGCCCAGCGCCATCTTCGCCGGTAACGACATGATCGGCATCGGCGTGTTGCGCGCCGCCGCCGAGCGCAATATTCGTGTGCCGAGCGAACTGTCGGTGATTGGCTTCGACGATATCCAGATGAGCCGTTATGTCTATCCGGCGCTGACCACCGTGGGCCAGTCGATCCTGCAGCTCGGCGAGATGGCGGCCGAAGTGCTGTTGCGCAGGATCGCCACACCGGCCATTGCCACCGATCAACGGATCGTGACGCCCAGTATTGTCCTGCGCGAATCGACTGCGCCGCTGGCCGGTGTGTTTGCCCATTTCCGTTAAACAGAAAGCACCGTTGAAATTGCATTTATGAGTAGTGATGTATGCCAGCAAAAGTAGTGGTGATAGGCAGCCTGAACATGGACCTGGTGACCCGCGCGTCACGGTTGCCCCGTGGCGGTGAAACGCTGATTGGTGAGTCGTTTGCCACGGTCTCCGGTGGCAAGGGTGCGAATCAGGCGGTTGCTGCGGCGCGACTGGGTGCGCAGGTGTCGATGGTCGGTTGCGTGGGCAGCGATGCCTATGGCTTGGAACTGCGCGGAGCGCTGTTGGCTGACCGTATCGATTGTCAGGCGGTCAGCACCGTTGATGGTGCCAGCGGTGTGGCGTTGATCGTGGTCGATGACAACAGCCAGAACGCGATCGTGATTGTCGCCGGTGCCAACGGTGCACTGACGCCGGCAGTGATTGACCGCTTCGATACGGTGTTGCAGGCGGCGGATGTGATCATCTGTCAGCTTGAAGTGCCGGATGCCACGGTCGGTCATGCGCTCAAGCGCGGTCGTGAACTGGGGAAAACCGTGATTCTCAACCCGGCGCCCGCCAGCCGACCGTTACCGGCAGACTGGTATGCGGCCATCGACTATCTGATCCCTAACGA
The DNA here is from genome assembly GCF_019956105.1 of Pseudomonas sp. BF-RE-25. Taxonomy (NCBI): domain Bacteria; kingdom Pseudomonadati; phylum Pseudomonadota; class Gammaproteobacteria; order Pseudomonadales; family Pseudomonadaceae; genus Pseudomonas; species Pseudomonas sp. BF-RE-25. Next base: position 34,473 of record NZ_JAHBDB010000035.1, on the reverse strand, counting down.
GAGCGAAGCCTCGGCCCTTAGCGGTTTGCCGGTGGATTCACTGGAAACCGCCGAAGTCGCGGCGACCCGATTGATCGCCATGGGGGCCGGCAAGGTGATCATCACCCTCGGTGCCCAAGGCTCGCTGTTTGCCAATGGCAACAGCTTCGAACACTTTCCTGCGCCGAAGGTAAAGGCGGTCGATACCACGGCGGCGGGCGATACCTTTGTCGGCGGTTTTGCTGCCGCACTGGCCGCCGGTAAAAACGAGGCGCAAGCGATCCGTTTCGGCCAGGTCGCTGCGGCGCTGTCAGTGACCCGTGCCGGCGCGCAACCCTCGATCCCCACTTTGTCCGACGTACAGGCCTTTAAAGCACCATGAAAAAAACACCGTTGCTCAACATCGCGCTGTCGCGACTGATCGCTTCCCTGGGACATGGCGACATGGTCGTGATTGGCGATGCCGGCCTGCCGGTTCCGCCGGGTGTCGAGCTGATCGACCTGGCCTTGACCCACGGCGTTCCGGATTTCATCAGCACGTTGAAGGTTGTGCTCAGCGAAATGCAGGTCGAAAGCCACGTGTTGGCCCAGGAAATTCTGGACAAGCAGCCGTCGGCGCTGGTGACGCTGGATGAGCTGAATGCCGAAGGTGCGCTGGGTCGGCGTGAGCTGCTCAGTCATGAGCAATTCAAAGTCCTGAGCCGACAGGCGCGGGCGATTGTTCGTACAGGCGAATGTCAGCCGTACTGCAACGTCGTACTGGTGGCCGGGGTCACGTTCTGATTCGTTTTCGTCTGTCTGCTTTTCCACGCACAAGGAGTGCGCTATGTACCGCTATGCTCAGAAACTGCACCATCTGCTCCGGAGTCTGCTGCTTTTGTCCCTTATTACCGCAACAAGCGCCCAGGCGGCGGAAAAGATCGACTTGATCATCGACACCGACCCGGGTGCCGACGACGTGGTCGCTTTGCTGTTTGCGCTGGCATCACCAGAAGAACTGAACATCCGCGCGTTGACCACCGTCGCCGGCAACGTGCGTCTGGACAAGACCTCGCGTAATGCGCGGCTGGCCCGCGAATGGGCGGGGCGCGAGGAGGTGCCGGTTTATGCCGGTGCGCCGAAACCGCTGATGCGTACGCCGATTTATGCCGAGAACATTCATGGTAAAGAAGGCCTGTCGGGCGTCGCCGTGCATGAGCCGAAGCAAGGTTTGGCAAAGGGTAATGCAGTCAATTACCTGATCGACACCTTGAAAACCGCCAAACCCCACAGCATCACCATCGCTATGCTCGGTCCACAGACCAACCTGGCGCTGGCGCTGATCCAGGAGCCTGAAATCGTTCAGGGCATCAAGGAAGTGGTGATCATGGGTGGTGCTCACTTCAACGGTGGCAACATTACCCCGGTGGCCGAGTTCAACCTGTTCGCCGACCCGCAGGCTGCTGAAGTGGTGCTGAAAAGCGGCGTCAAACTGACCTATCTGCCATTGGACGTGACCCACAAGATCCTTACCAGCGAAGCGCGTCTGAAGCAGATCGCCGCACTGAACAATAACGCCAGCAAGTTGGTGGGCGATATTCTCAACGAGTACGTCAAAGGCGACATGGAGCACTACGGTCTTCCGGGTGGCCCGGTGCATGACGCGACGGTCATTGCCTACCTGCTCAAGCCGGAGCTGTTCACCGGTCGTTCGGTCAATGTGGTGGTTGATAGCCGCGAAGGCCCGACCTTCGGTCAAACCATCGTCGACTGGTATGACGGTCTGAAAGCGCCGAAAAACGCGTTCTGGGTTGAGAGTGGCAATGCTCAGGGTTTCTTCGACCTGCTGACCCAGCGTCTGGCTCGTCTGAAGTAAGTTGTACACCCGCAGGTGCCAGCCTGCGGGGTTACTCCCTTTCGTTGTATTCAGCGCCCTTGTAGTCGGCCGGGTACTTCTCGAATACCTGTGCGATGAAGGTTTGCGCCGCTTCAGTCCCCAGTTCCTTGACCAATAGATCGATACCAATGATTGCCAGCTCTTCCGGACTGCCTGGGCTGTAAGAGCTATGGCCTTGTGGCCACTTGGCTTTGATGTCGGCGTCGATGCTTACGGTGGTCATGTTGGCGCTCGTGAATTCGGGAAAGTCTGGGGGTGAGTTAAGCATTTTGCAGAGTGTTTGGCACTCCGACTTAGGCATGAGGGAAAGGCTATGCGACACTTGGTTTTTGATGATTTTTCAAGGACCGTGCTGTGCAGATTGATTTGAACTCTCCTGACGGCTTGACCCTTGAGGCAGTGCGCCAGCTGCTGGCCTCTGCCAGTGATGATGAGCACACCCAATTGCGGGTGACCAAGGGCGGCATCGCTTACATTTCATCGGGTGTCGTGGGCGGCACTGACATCGGCGGGCTGCTGTTTCGTCTGGAGACGTGGGCCAAGGGCTCGGGGTATGTGGGATTGGTCGCGGCCAGTGACGAGGTGTGGGTCATGCAGATCTTCAATGCGCTGAAAGAGAACTGGCCATCACCACCATTCGATTACATCGATATTTATTGAGCGCAGGTCATATTCAGTCACGATTGCGGGATGAATGACCGGGAGTGCTCAGGCAAACTCGCCGCTTGTCCGGGTCGAGGGCAGGGCGCTGGCGCTGCCTGTGAAACCAAACGCCAGATTGGCGGTCGCACGATCTCAGCTTAACTATTGAAAAAAGGAGGCTTCATGCCTTGGAAGCTCGCGTCATTGGGTACTTTGTTGGCCGCTAGCCTGCTGGCAGGTTGCAGCAGCACGTCTACCGAATCGGCAACAGACCCTGTCACGACGACGGATACCGGCCACAGTCGTTGCGAAGCAAAGGCTGCCGAATTCACCATTGGCAAAAAGGCTTCGCTCGCGCTGCTGGAACAGGCGCGTGTTCGCGCAGGCGCGCAGAATGCCCGTATCCTCAAGCCTGACGATATGGTGACGCTGGAGTACCGCTCCGACCGCTTGAACCTGAACACCGATGCCAACCTGGTGATCACGCGCATCAACTGCGGCTGATAGCGTCCGGCTTTTGCTTCATCCATAAAAAACCCCGTCACATGGACGGGGTTTTTTTAGTGCGCCAAGAAATTACTCTGGGCGAACTTGAGCAGCTTGCATACCCTTTTGGCCTTTCTCAGCCACGAAGGAAACAGTCTGGCCTTCTTTCAGGCTTTTGAAACCGTCGCTTTCGATAGCTTTGAAGTGTACGAACAGGTCGTCACCGCCACCTTGAGGAGTGATGAAGCCGAAGCCTTTTTCATCGTTGAACCATTTAACGGTGCCGGTTTGGCGATTAGACATGGTGTATCTCCAAGAAACATATATTTTCAGTAGTACTGTGCTGCTCAGGCCAACTGGGCACACCGGAGTATCATAGTCGAAATGTTCGCTTTGGGAGCCCCCCGGACGTGCTGTTTGCCCTGCAGTCGCGCTTTCTTTGTTGCCTGATGTGGCTGAAAGCCCCGATTTAAAAGGCTTTCAGCCGAAAGTAAAGACGATAAAAAAAGCTGTAAAACCTGCATAAATTGTCGAAAAAGGCGGTTTTCAGATGCCTTTTGCCGGCGCCAAACCCTTTTTTGACGCCATGCAGGGCTTATTTTTTCGGCGGATTACTGGCCTTGCATTTGGAAATCTGGGTCAGGGCCTGTTGTTTCAGGGCGTCACTGGCTTGGTTGTCCATCAAGGACTGAAGGTCCTTGGCCGGGTATGATTTGATTGCGTCGGCGCCACAAGCGCAGTGGGCTTTTGCAGCAGCCGCGCCGATCTGAGGGGTTGCCGCTTGAGTGCACTGAGCCATGTATTTCTCGCGCTCGCCCTTCGGCCAATCGGCATGGGCGGCCAACGGCAGCAACAGGACGATGGGGGCGACTACTGCGAACAAACGATTCAGACGCATGCTGGGATGCTCCTTGTGGGTCAATGTCTTGTTATCTGAGGGGTAAAGCGGGGTTCAAGTTCAGCACTCTGGCATAAAAAGGACTGATTTGCCCCAGCAGAAAACCTCGGCACCGCGACGACCGTTCATCTGTGCTAGCATGCCTCGCTCGGGTATTTGCAAGCTCCGCAGACCTTCAGTCACGGTGGCGGCAGATGTTCGAATAACCCTGATTTGAATCCCAGTCACTCTGGTTCGGTTTTCCGGTTGGCCGCAAGGCTCCTGCCGCTGTAAGGCAGGCGTTCGTCATTGAATGGCCTGGACCGGATCTTGTACTGGCTCATCCCAACCCACGTGACCTTTGGTAGGGGTCACCACTAGGAGAGGAGGCGCCATGCCAACTATTACTCTTCCCGACGGCAGTCAACGTTCATTCGATCACCCGGTTTCCGTAGCCGAGGTCGCCGCATCCATTGGTGCAGGTCTGGCCAAGGCCACCGTGGCCGGCAAGGTCGATGGCAAGCTGGTCGACGCCAGCGACATCATCAGCGCCGACGCTACGCTGCAAATCATTACGCCTAAGGATGAAGAGGGGCTGGAGATCATTCGCCACTCTTGCGCCCACCTGGTTGGCCATGCGGTCAAGCAGCTGTATCCGACCGCCAAAATGGTCATCGGCCCGGTCATCGACGAAGGCTTCTATTACGACATCGCCTTCGAGCGTCCTTTCACTCCGGACGACCTGGCCGCCATCGAACAGCGCATGCAACAGCTGATCGAGAAAGATTACGACGTGATCAAGAAAGTCACTCCGCGCGCCGAAGTGATCGAAGTGTTCAAGGCCCGTGGCGAAGACTACAAGCTGCGCCTGGTCGAGGACATGCCGAACGAACAGGCCATGGGCCTGTACTATCACGAAGAATACGTCGACATGTGCCGCGGTCCGCACGTGCCGAACACCCGCTTCCTGAAATCCTTCAAGCTGACCAAGTTGTCCGGCGCCTACTGGCGTGGCGATGCCAAGAACGAGCAATTGCAGCGCGTCTACGGCACCGCATGGGCGGACAAGAAGCAGCTGGCGGCTTACATCCAGCGCATCGAAGAAGCTGAAAAGCGCGATCACCGCAAGATCGGCAAGCGCCTGGGCCTGTTCCACACCCAGGAAGAGTCGCCGGGCATGGTGTTCTGGCACCCGAACGGCTGGACGCTGTATCAGGTACTCGAGCAGTACATGCGCAAAGTTCAGCGCGACAACGGCTACCTGGAGATCAAGACTCCACAAGTCGTTGACCGCAGCCTGTGGGAGAAATCCGGGCACTGGGCCAACTACGCCGACAACATGTTCACCACTCAGTCGGAAAACCGCGACTACGCCATCAAGCCAATGAACTGCCCTTGCCACGTGCAAGTGTTCAACCAGGGCCTGAAAAGCTACCGCGAGTTGCCGATGCGCCTGGCCGAGTTCGGTGCCTGCCACCGTAACGAGCCATCGGGTGCGCTGCACGGCATCATGCGTGTGCGTGCGTTCACTCAGGACGACGCCCACATCTTCTGCACCGAAGAGCAGATGCAGGCCGAATCCGCTGCGTTCATCAAGCTGACCATGGACGTCTACGCCGACTTCGGCTTCAAAGACGTCGAGATGAAGCTGTCCACTCGTCCGGAAAAACGCGTCGGTTCCGACGAGTTGTGGGACCGCGCCGAAGCTGCATTGGCTGCAGCCCTTGATAGCGCTGGCCTGCCGTACGATCTGCAACCGGGCGAGGGTGCGTTCTACGGTCCGAAGATCGAGTTCTCGCTGAAAGATTGCCTTGGTCGCGTCTGGCAGTGTGGTACCCTGCAGCTCGATTTTAACCTGCCTGTCCGTCTGGGAGCCGAATACGTCTCCGAAGACAACAGTCGCAAGCATCCGGTGATGTTGCACCGGGCGATCCTTGGATCCTTCGAACGTTTCGTCGGAATCCTGATCGAGCACTACGAGGGTGCGTTCCCTGCGTGGCTGGCTCCGACCCAGGCAGTGATCATGAACATCACTGACAAACAGGCCGATTTTGCCGCCGAGGTTGAAAAAACTCTCAACGAAAGCGGATTTCGTGCCAAGTCTGACTTGAGAAATGAAAAGATCGGCTTTAAAATCCGCGAGCATACTTTGCTCAAGGTTCCCTATCTCTTGGTTATCGGAGATCGGGAAGTCGAGATGCAGACTGTCGCTGTGCGTACTCGTGAAGGTGCTGACCTGGGCTCGATGCCCGTCGCCCAGTTCGCTGAGTTTCTCGCGCAAGCGGTTTCCCGGCGTGGTCGCCCAGATTCGGAGTAATTATTATTAAGCGTGAAATGAGACAAGATAAACGAGCTGCACCGAAAGCCCCGATCAACGAGAATATCTCGGCACGCGAGGTTCGGTTAATTGGGGCTGAAGGTGAACAGCTTGGGATTGTGTCAATTGAAGACGCGCTTCTTAAGGCTGAAGAGGCCAAGCTGGATTTGGTGGAGATTTCCGCCGATGCAGTACCCCCTGTTTGCAAACTGATGGACTACGGCAAATCGATCTTCGAGAAGAAGAAGCAGATTGCCGCGGCCAAGAAAAACCAGAAGCAGATTCAGGTTAAAGAAATCAAGTTTCGTCCAGGGACGGAGGAAGGGGATTACCAGGTAAAACTGCGCAACCTGGTACGTTTCCTGAGTGATGGGGACAGGGCCAAGGTATCCTTGCGATTCCGCGGCCGTGAGATGGCCCACCAGGAGCTGGGGATGGAACTCCTCAAGCGAGTTGAAGGTGACTTGCTCGAGTACGGTTCGGTCGAACAGCATCCTAAGATGGAAGGACGCCAGCTGATCATGGTCATCGCCCCGAAAAAGAAGAAGTAATCAACAGGGCACGGCAGGCCTTCTGATTATGTTTATCAACTGAATGCGGAGTATCCGAACATGCCAAAAATGAAAACGAAAAGTGGTGCTGCTAAGCGGTTTCTGAAAACTGCTAACGGTATCAAGCACAAGCACGCTTTCAAGAGCCACATCCTGACTAAAATGTCGACCAAGCGTAAGCGTCAACTGCGCGGTAGCAGCTTGCTGCATCCGTCTGACGTGGCAAAAGTCGAGCGCATGCTGCGCCTTCGTTAATTTTAGTCAAGAATAGAGGAAGTAACTCATGGCTCGTGTAAAGCGTGGCGTCATTGCCCGTAAACGTCACAAAAAAATTCTGAAACTTGCTAAAGGCTACTACGGCGCTCGCTCGCGCGTATTCCGTGTTGCCAAGCAAGCGGTAATCAAGGCAGGCCAATACGCCTACCGTGACCGTCGTCAGAAAAAACGTCAGTTCCGCGCTCTGTGGATCGCTCGTATCAACGCTGGTGCACGTATCAACGGTCTGTCCTACAGCCGTTTCATCGCCGGCCTGAAAAAAGCGTCCATCGAGATCGACCGTAAGGTTCTGGCTGATCTGGCAGTGAACGAAAAAGCGGCGTTTGCTGCGATTGTCGAGAAAGCTAAAGCCACCTTGGCTTAAGTACCCCCGACAGTCACCCGGCCTCACCTCTGTGGGGCCAGGTGTTAAACGTCATAAATAGGGGAAGAGCCTTCAAGCTCTTCCCCTATTTTGTATCTGGAGTCTGTACATGGAAAACCTGGATGCGCTCGTCTCTCAAGCACTAGAGGCTGTGCAAAGCGCTGAAGATATCAATGCCCTGGAGCAAATCCGGGTTCACTACCTTGGCAAAAAGGGTGAATTGACTCAGGTGATGAAGACCCTGGGGAATTTGCCGGCAGAAGAGCGTCCGCAAGTCGGCGCCCTGATCAACGTTGCCAAGGAGCGTGTCACAGAGGTTCTCAATGCCCGCAAGGCACTGTTTGAAGAGGCCGACCTGGCCGCCAAACTGTCTGCCGAGTCCATTGACGTGACCCTGCCTGGCCGTGGCCAGACCTCGGGTGGTCTGCATCCGGTTACTCGCACTCTGGAACGTATCGAACAGTTCTTCACCCACATCGGCTACGGCATCGCCGAAGGCCCTGAGGTCGAAGACGATTACCACAACTTCGAAGCGCTCAACATCCCAGGCCATCACCCTGCCCGGTCGATGCATGACACCTTCTATTTCAATGCCAACATGTTGTTGCGCACCCATACCTCGCCGGTACAGGTCCGCACCATGGAATCGAAACAGCCACCGATCCGCATCGTCTGCCCAGGCCGTGTGTACCGTAGCGACTCCGATATCACCCACTCGCCGATGTTCCACCAGGTCGAAGGCCTGCTGGTCGATCGCGATATCAACTTCGCCGACCTGAAAGGGACCATCGAAGAATTCCTGCGCGTGTTCTTCGAAAAAGAACTGGCCGTGCGTTTCCGTCCTTCGTACTTCCCGTTCACCGAGCCATCCGCTGAAGTCGACATGGAATGCGTGATGTGCAGCGGTAAAGGCTGCCGTGTCTGCAAACAGACTGGCTGGCTGGAAGTGATGGGCTGCGGCATGGTTCACCCGAACGTGCTGCGCATGTCCGGGATCGACCCGGAAGAGTTTTCGGGCTTTGCCTTCGGCATGGGCGTTGAGCGTCTGGCCATGCTGCGTTACGGCGTGAACGACTTGCGTCTGTTCTTCGACAACGACTTGCGGTTCCTCGCGCAATTTCGCTAGTCGTAACGAATTCTTAGGAGAGCAGGATGAAATTCAGTGAACAATGGCTGCGTGGCTGGGTAAGCCCGCAGGTAAGTCGCGACGAGCTGGTTGCCCGTCTGTCGATGGCCGGTCTTGAGGTCGATAGCGTTACGCCGGCCGCCGGTGAATTCAGCGGTGTGGTGGTGGGCGAGGTGCTGAGCACCGAGCAGCACCCGGACGCTGACAAGTTGCGTGTTTGCCAGGTCAGCAATGGCTCGGAGACTTTTCAGGTCGTGTGCGGTGCGCCAAACGTGCGTCCGGGCCTGAAGATCCCGTTCGCCATGATCGGTGCCGAACTGCCGGGCGACTTCAAAATCAAGAAAGCCAAGCTGCGTGGCGTTGAGTCCAACGGCATGCTGTGCTCGCAAGCCGAACTGCAAGTGGGCGAAGGCAACGATGGCCTGATGGAGTTGCCGGTCGATGCGCCGGTTGGTCAGGACATTCGTGAATACCTGAACCTGGACGACGCCAGCATCGAGGTCGACCTGACCCCGAACCGCGGCGACTGCCTGTCCCTGGCCGGTCTGGCCCGTGAAGTCGGCGCGTTGTACGCCGCTGAAGTCACCCGCCCGGTCGTGGCGACCGTTCCAGCCGTGCACGATGAAGTGCGTTCGGTTGAGGTGCTGGCACCAGCCGCTTGCCCGCGTTACCTGGGTCGAGTGATCCGCAACGTCGACCTGTCCAAGCCTACGCCGCTGTGGATGGTCGAGCGTCTGCGTCGCGCCGATGTGCGCAGCATTGATGCGGCCGTCGACATCACTAACTACGTGATGCTGGAACTGGGTCAACCGCTGCACGCGTTCGATCTCGCCGAAATCAATGGCGGCATCCGCGTACGTATGGCCGAAGAAGGCGAGAAGCTGGTGCTGCTCGACGGTCAGGAAGTCAGCCTGCGTAGCGATACGCTGGTGATTGCCGACCACACCCGCGCCCTAGCGATCGCCGGCGTAATGGGCGGCGAGCACAGCGGCGTCAACACCGCGACCACTCGTGACATTTTCCTTGAAAGTGCGTTCTTCGATCAGATCGCCGTGGCTGGCAAGGCTCGTTCCTACGGCCTGCACACCGACGCTTCGCACCGTTACGAGCGTGGCGTGGACTGGCAACTGGCCCGTGAAGCCATGGAGCGCGCCACTGGCCTGCTGCTGGACATCACTGGCGGCGAAGCCGGTCCGATCATCGAGACCGTCAGCGAACAGCACCTGCCTTCGATTGCGCCGGTTACCCTGCGTGCGCAACGCATCACTCAGATGCTGGGTATGGAAATGGATTCGGCCGAAGTCGAGCGACTGCTCAGCGGCCTGGGTCTGAAGATTTCTGCCGATGGGGCAGGGCAGTGGCGCGTTGAAGTGCCGAGCCATCGCTTCGACATCAGCCTCGAAGTCGACCTGATCGAAGAGCTGGCCCGTCTGTACGGTTACAACCGTCTGCCGGTTCGCTATCCGCAAGCCCGTCTGGCGCCGCAAGCCAAGGCTGAAGCGCGTAGCGATCTGCCTGAACTGCGTCGCCTGCTGGTGGCTCGCGGTTATCAGGAAGCGATCACCTACAGCTTCATCGATCCGAAACAATTCGAGTTGTTTAATCCGGGTGTCGAGCCGCTGCTGCTGGCTAACCCGATTTCCAACGACATGGCGGCCATGCGTTCGTCCCTGTGGCCTGGTCTGGTCAAGGCGCTTCAGCACAACCTGAACCGTCAACAGGATCGCGTGCGTCTGTTCGAAAGCGGTCTGCGTTTTGTCGGTCAGCTGGAAGGCTTGAAGCAAGAGCCGATGCTGGCGGGTGTCGTTTGCGGTACTCGTCTTCCGGAAGGCTGGGCGCAAGGCCGCGACGTCGTGGATTTCTTCGACGTGAAAGCTGACGTGGAAGCGGTTCTGGGCTTCGCCGGTGCACTGGATTCGTTCACGTTCGTGCCGGGCAAACACCCAGCGTTGCACCCGGGTCAAACCGCACGCATCGAGCGCGAAGGTCGTTTGGTAGGTTTCGTTGGCGCAATCCACCCTGAATTGTCGAAAACCCTCGGTCTCGATCGTCCGGTCTTCGTTTTCGAGCTGGTTCTGGCCGAAGTGGCGTTGGGTAAAATGCCTAAATTCCAGGAGTTGTCGCGCTTTCCTGAAGTGCGTCGTGACCTTGCGCTGATCGCCGAAAAAGACGTCGCAGCCAGCGCTGTACTGGACGTAATCCGTGAAAATGCAGGGGAATGGCTGACGGACCTCAGGCTATTTGACGTGTATCAGGGTAAAGGTATTGATCCTGATAGAAAAAGCCTTGCAGTCGGCTTGACCTGGCAGCATCCATCGCGCACTCTTAATGACGATGAGGTGAATACCACGACGCAAAACATCCTCACCTCGCTCGAACAAAGGTTGAACGCCACGTTAAGGAAGTGACGTATGGGGGCTCTGACGAAAGCTGAAATGGCGGAACGTCTGTATGAAGAGCTGGGCCTGAATAAACGGGAGGCCAAGGAATTGGTCGAACTGTTTTTTGAAGAAATCAGGCACGCTCTTGAAGACAACGAACAAGTCAAATTGTCCGGTTTCGGCAATTTCGACCTTCGGGACAAACGCCAGCGGCCTGGCCGCAATCCGAAAACGGGTGAAGAAATCCCGATCACGGCTCGCCGTGTGGTCACCTTTCGTCCAGGGCAGAAGTTGAAGGCCCGAGTTGAGGCTTATGCTGGAACCAAGTCATAACGACGAGCTACCCGTCATCCCAGGCAAACGCTACTTCACCATTGGTGAAGTCAGCGAGCTGTGTGCGGTAAAACCGCACGTGCTGCGCTATTGGGAGCAGGAGTTTCCTCAACTCAACCCCGTCAAACGGCGCGGAAACCGCCGGTATTATCAGCGACAAGACGTGCTGATGATCCGGCAGATCCGCGCGCTTCTTTACGATCAAGGGTTCACCATCGGCGGCGCACGCTTGCGTTTGTCCGGCGATGAAGCCAAAGACGACACCACTCAATACAAACAGATGATTAGGCAGATGATTGCCGAATTGGAAGATGTGCTGGTGGTCCTCAAGAAATAAATTCCTGCGTTTGAATACTTCCAGTTTTCAAAAGCTTGCGATATATTCTTGAGCGTTCTTCGAGATGAAGGACGAGTTTCACGCCTAGTCGGGGCGTAGCGCAGTCCGGTAGCGCACTAGCATGGGGTGCTAGGGGTCGAGTGTTCGAATCACTCCGTCCCGACCATATATTTCAATGACTTAGCCCAATCTGAAAAGGTTGGGCTTTTTCATGTCTAAAAATATTCCCGCATTTTGTGAGTTCACGCCGCTATTGGCCCTTTTCGCGTTGCCTTTGGCACCAATCCTGTCTGATATTTCTCTTCCTTTCTCGACTTTTTCGCATGTCAGATTGCCTTGCAAAACGCCCTGTTTTCGGGCGATTTTTCTCCCTATGCCGGCCCTTGATTTGGATGAGCCAGACAGCGCTAGGAATGTGGGCCTTGCGCTCTATACCGAGCTGTCATCTTTTCTATTTCAGCATGGATTTCACGTCTGAGTCCTACAGGTTTGAGGACTTCTATGCTTGAGCCTTGACTCAAAATCCAGAGGCGTAAGCCTTGGCTCAAGTGCAGTTCGCAACTCAGATGCCAGCGTTCGGAATCATGGGGGCACAGTTGTTGATTTGGGCTGAGCGAGTTTTCGCTTAGGCGCTGAAACATCTTTTCATCGACCAGCAACTCAAGCTGGATGGGCTGTTCGTCCTCCAGCCCAATCAAGCTTTTCAATGAACGGGTATTGCGGATGTCGTAATCAGCGGGCACTTGAGCAGGCTCAAACCCAGCGGCTTTAGCGGATTTGAAACGGTGTATCGGCCAAGCATAAGGTGCGACCGGGTCTCTGCCGTCAACGACGAGCGATAGGTATATGTTGGCGTCCTGAAAGGACAGTCCTAAAGGCGTCAACCGGTAAGGCTTGGGGTGCAGTGCGCCGCGTGGTTGGTACAGCACATCCAGCATGCTCCCTTCCAGCAAAGCTTCCTGGATAGTTTGAAAGACCTGAGGTTCTACCAGGCCCGGTTGTAAATTCAAGAAGCGAGTGTTGCTGACTACTTTCTTGGTCCAGTCATACATCCGGTGGGAATGTTTGTTCAAAATCGCCTGAGCGTGCTCGTACAACTCCTGAAGATTACCGACCAGCGTGCGACTGGTGTAGGGGCGGGTATGGTCGATGACCATGATCAAGTTCATTGCATCGCTGGGTTTAAGCACAAACCTCGACAATTCCTTTTCGGCCCAGTAGACGTATTCCCGGCCTTCTTTTTTTCGCTTGATACCGTAGCGCTTATCGTCAAGCAGCGCTTTGAGGTTGCGTTGAATGGTCCGGTCATCGACCTCTATCGCCTGGGCTCGAAGTCTTTCTTGGAACTGTGCCACGCGCAGGCCCGACACCGTTGCTGTGCCGCTCAGCGTAGGGATCATGGCGAGGAGTAGATCCAGGCGAAACTTTTCCTCCAAACGCTTTCCTGACATTTGAACTACCCATAGATGGCGACACAACTTGTCGTTCAGAGGGTGGATGATTCGTCTTGAGAATTCAATGCGAAGTCGGAGTCGAGAAATGGCGATGGTCAAGCCAGCTAATGTCGTCAACATACTTGAAGCTTTTTTGCCCGAGCCTGAGGTGCTTGAGTTCCGATAACCCAGTGAACGTGACGGTCTGGGGGCAGGATTGGGAATGCCGACCCTGAGAATTATTGAGATCAACCGGGCATCGTTGCAAGGGACTGACTGTGGTTTCTAAGTCTCCCCCCGAGACCATGACAGCACCGACGATTTAGCGACCTGTGCATAAGAGTGAATCAATGACGCGCGACAGTCAGCATGGCTGACAGTGCGCCGCTCAAACGGGCGGCGCAGCTTTGCATCGAGAAGTACTCTCAGCGAACTTGCGTTGGTGAGGGGAATAGCCAACTTGACCAGAATTCTGAATCTGGCGACTTGGCTTGACGAGATAGTGGCAATTTGGCTTTGACTGATTTGCCCTTTGAGACCCGTTTTATCTAAATAGGAATCACATGACTCAGGAGCTTGAACCAATGCAGGACATATTTTTGTTGGAGCCTCAGACGAAGGTAGACCGTAAGAAGTCCTACATTCGATCTTACCCGCATATTCTCGGGCAATTACAGACGGGGGCGGCATTGACAGAGAGAGATTTTGTCTGCGGTGCGCACATCGTGTACGGCTGGATGCCAACCATCCTGGATCTGTATCCAACGGCTGAATTGACCTTGCAGCAAGGAGCTGACTTGCTCAACAAAGCGCGTACCAAAGGGGTCTTGAGCGAAAGCGAAATGGCCAATCTAGCGGCTCTGGTCAACAACTCAGTGGTTGGAGCGTCCAAGCTTTTGCACTTTGTTAATCCTGACGCTTTCGCTATTTGGGATTCGAAAATTTATCGATTCATTCATGGTCAGGCAGCTCATCAGTACAGAGTGAACAATGCGGGTGCTTATTTGAAGTACCTGGACTTGTTGAATGAGCTTCGAGAAGACAAGCGGTTTCCAGACTTTCATTCCTCGATAAACGAAAAAATGGGTTACCCAGTGTCACCGCGTCGTGCCATTGAAGTGGTGATGTTTCTAAATGCTTGAGGGGGTGGTTGGAGTGTGAGTGGTCGCTAGATTGGCGATCCGGCCTCGCGGGTTCCTGGTATGGCAAGCAATTACTCCATGCTGTCTTGGGCGTAGCGATTGGCCATTTACCCCTGCAACACTGCCCCGAATGGCTCGTGCCCTTCGGGTTGGCCGAACGTTTCGCGCAAGTGAGTCCCCGGTGTCAGCGGCGTGGGACGGTTGGCGGCGAACAGAAAATAGTCCCCGGCCAATAGTAGACAGCCTTGACGCGACGGCTCATCCATCGCCTGCAACCATTGCCCACGACAAGCTCCGAGGGAGTCGGGTAAGCGTTCCCATACTTCCTAGTAACTTTCATCCAGAGCGGTTTCTATCAGGCGCTCACTGGTTTCAAAGTGCATGCGTCCAATGTCTTCATCGCCACTGACCGGCTGATAGTCCATTTTGCGATGCCATTGGCAAATGTCTGCGTCTGTTTGGGTCACCCCGGCGAAACCTTTCTGTTCATACAATGCCAGATGTTGAGAGTAACTGAGTGCTTCAAGCGCCAGACCTGGAAGCGCAGTTGAGGGAATTCGCAGGTCTGCAAACAGTCGCGGTGTCTGTAGCCAATACACGGCCGTTGCGCTGTCCGAATGCCCCGAGCGGTGCTGGATCAAACGCCGTTTCCATACGCCAGGATAACCTTGAGCAACCTGATTCATAGATGTTCCCAGTCAAGCACCGAATTTGGCGCCTGTCGCAAAACGCGATTCGCCAGAGCGGACTTTAGGCCCAGGCAAATCTGCATTGCGCTTACCTGTAAATCCTCACCAGCCTTTTACTCCGCTCATATCGGGCAGCTTGTGAGCGATGCCTTTGTGGCAGTCGATGCAGGTGGCCTCACCGTTGGCCAGAGAGGTCGAGTGCATGGCAGAAGCGCGCTTGCTCTGGCGAGTGAAGTCCATGAATTCGAAGTTATGGCAGTTGCGGCATTCGCGAGAGTCGTTGGCCTTTAGCCTGGCCCACTCATGTTCGGCCAGTTCGCGGCGCAGGGTGAGGAACTTGTCGCGGGTGTCGATGGTGCCGAAAATCTTGCCCCACACCTCTTTTGACGCCTGCATCTTGCGCGCGATCTTGTGGGTCCATTCGTGGGGCACATGGCAGTCAGGGCAACTGGCGCGTACGCCGGAACGGTTGGTGTAGTGGATGGTGTCCTTCAGCTCGACGAATACGTTGTCGCGCATTTCATGGCAAGAAATGCAGAACTTCTCGGTGTTGCTCAACTCGAGTGCGGTGTTGAAACCGCCCCAGAAAATGATTCCGGCAATAAAGCCCCCGAGCGTCAGAAAACCCAGGCTGTAGTAGAGGCTCGGCCTGCGCAGAATGCCCCAGTAATCCTTGAGCATGGCGAACAGTGCTTTCATGTTGCCTCCTCAAGGTTTTTGCGCGGCGTTGGCGTCGTCTTGCAGTATTTTGTCGATGTTCTCGAAACTGTTGCCCACCAAGGGGAGTACGTCGGTTTGCGGCACGTGGCATTGGTTACAGAAGTATCGACGTGGTGACACCGCCGCCAGTGCCTGGCCGTCGCGGTCCATATAGTGAGTGATGCTGATCATCGAGGCTTGAGTACGTGCGCTGTTGGCCCGGCTGTGACAGGACAGGCATTTGTTGCCGTTCATGTCGATCTGATAACCGCGAATGGTGTGGGGAATGGTGGGCGGTTGGTCCGGGTAATTGCGTTCGCGCTTGAGGTCTTTGTTTTCTTCGTTGGCGATGGGCGGGGCTGGCTGGCTCTGGGTCAAGGTTCCTCCAGGCCGGCGGCCGTCCGGCGCGGGAGCATCCAGCGGGTAGTCGACTGGCGCAGCGATCACCACGCTGATGGCAGCGAGCAGGAACAACGGCTGGATTCGAAAAGGCATCAAGGTTCTCCTCAGGCCACGCTGACCAACTCGATTCGGATCGCGCATTTTTTGTAATCGGTCTGCTTGGAGATCGGGTCGGTCGCATCGAGCGTGACCTTGTTGATCAGCTTGTTGGCATCGAAGAACGGCACGAACACCAGCCCTTGAGGGGGCTTGTTGCGGCCGCGGGTTTCGATGCGCGCACGGATTTCACCGCGTCGGCTGATCAACTTCACTTCACTGCCTCGCCGTGCCTTCAACGCTTTGGCATCGTCGGGGTGCATGTAGACCAGAGCGTCGGGCACCGCTTTGTAAAGTTCTTCGACCCGTTGGGTCATGGTTCCTGTGTGCCAGTGTTCGAGAACGCGGCCGGTGCTGAGCCAGAACGGGTAATCGGCGTCCGGCGCTTCGGCCGGCGGCTCGTAGGGGAGGGCGAAGATGATCGCCTTCTTGTCCGGGTAGCCGTAGAACTGCACTTCGCTGCCTTTCTCCACATAGGGGTCGAGCCCCTCGCGGTAACGCCAGCGGGTTTCCTGGCCCTCGACCACTGGCCAGCGCAGGCCCCGTTCGCTGTGGTAACGGTCGAACGTGGCAAGGTCATGGCCGTGGCCGCGCCCGAACTGGGCGTACTCCTCGAACAAACCTTTTTGCAGGTAGAAGCCAAACGCCTTGGCCTCATCGTTTTTGTAGCCGGCTTCCAATTGCTCGACGGGGAACTGGTCGACCTGGCCGTTCTTGAACAACACGTCGAACAGGGTCTTGCCCTTGAGCTCGGGAGACTTGGCCAATAGTTCCGGGGGCCAGGTTTCATCGGTGGTGAAGCGTTTGGAAAACTCCAGCAACTGCCACAGGTCCGACTTGGCGTCACCTGGCGCACTCACCAACTGATGCCAGAACTGCGTACGCCGCTCGGCATTGCCAAATGCACCTTCCTTTTCCACCCACATCGCGCTGGGCAGGATCAGGTCCGCGGCCTGGGCGGACACCGTCGGATAGACGTCAGAGACAATCACGAAGTTTTCCGGGTTACGCCAGCCGGGCAGGGTCTCCTGCATGATGTTGGGCCCGGCGTGCATGTTGTTGCTGGCCTGGGTCCAGTAGACGTTGAGCACGCCATCCTTGAGCATGCGACTCTGTTCCACCGCGTGAAAACCGGGCTTCTCCTGAATGGTGCCGGCGGGAAGCTTCCAGATTTTTTCGGCGATGGCGCGGTGTTTGGGATTGGTCACGACCAGGTCGGCGGGCAACCGGTGGGAGAAGGTTCCGACCTCGCGTGCGGTACCGCAGGCCGATGGCTGTCCGGTCAACGAGAAGGGGCTGTTGCCCGGCTCGCTGATTTTGCCGGTGAGCAGATGAATGTTGTAAATCAGGTTGTTGGCCCAGACGCCACGCGTGTGCTGATTGAAACCCATGGTCCAGAACGACACGACCTTGCGTTTGGGGTCGGCATACAACTCGGCCAGGTTCTTCAGCCGTTCGGCCGGAACACCGGTCTCCTTCGCGGTGCGCTCCAGGGTGTAGGGTTTGACGAACGCTGCATATTGTTCGAAGGAAATATCCGTCCAGGTGTTGGCCGTGCGGGCATTTTTCGCTTTCATTTCACGTGGATCATCAGGGCGCAAGCCGTACCCGATGTCGTCAGCGCCTTTGGCAAACCGGGTGTGTTTGGTGATGAAGTCCTGGTTCACCGCGCCGCTTTCTATGATGTGGTTGGCGATGTAGTTGAGGATCAGCAGGTCGGTTTGCGGCTTGAACACCATGGGGATGTCGGCCAGCTCGAAACTGCGGTGTTCGAAGGTGGACAGCACCGCCACCTTCACGTGAGGCTGACTCAGGCGTCGGTCGGTGACCCGGCTCCAGAGCACCGGGTGCATCTCGGCCATGTTCGAGCCCCAGAGCACGAAGGCATCGGTGGCTTCGATGTCGTCGTAGCAACCCATCGGCTCATCCATACCGAAGGTGCGCATGAAACCCATGACTGCCGAGGCCATGCAATGTCGGGCATTCGGATCAATGTTGTTGCTGCGAAAGCCGGCCTTCATCAGCTTGTTGGCCGCATAACCTTCCCACACTGTCCATTGCCCGGAACCGAACATGCCAACCGACTCAGGGCCTTTGCTCTTCAAGGCTGCCTTGAATTTGGTTTCCATGATGTCGAAGGCTTTCTCCCAGCTGATCGGCTGGAACTCGCCCTGTTTGTCGTATTGGCCATTCGACATGCGCAAAAGCGGCTGGGTCAGGCGATCGACGCCGTACATGATCTTCGACAGAAAATAGCCTTTTACGCAGTTCAGACCGCGATTGACCTCGGCCTTGACGTCGCCATGGGTAGCAACCACCCGGTTATCCTTGGTCGCGACCATCACGCTGCAACCGGTCCCGCAGAAGCGGCAGGGCGCCTTGTTCCAGTTCAGGGTGACCATGTCCGCTTCGGTCACCAGATTACTGGCGGAGGTCACAATCGGCAGTCCGGCAGCGGCGGCTGCAATGGCGGCGGCCTGCGCCTTGACGAATGCTCGGCGGGTCATGCTCATTCGCTATCTCCTTCGGGCTCGAGGAGCTCGTGGTAGACCAACGCGGCGTTGAGTACGCCCGGCAGGTTGTTGATCTGTTCAATGCGTTGAAGGATCTGGCTTTCGTGCACGGCCTCAATCACCACCACCAGTTTTCCGGCGGGACTTTCCTGATGAAGTTCCAGGCCGTCCAACAAACGAAGATTGGCTTTAACGGCGTCGAACAATTCAGGTCGGGCAAGCACTACCAGGCTGGCGATATGCAGAGCTTCGTCCATGTGCTGACTCCAATAGGCCGTGAGCAAAGACTATTAGTTAGTTGGGAGGACCGGGGGGGCCGTACAGCATCTGGAAAAACCAGACGATAAAGCCGTAACCGCCGACGATAGCAACCGACAGCAGCGGGAAGAGGCAGACGACCAGAAACAGGAACAGCCGGGTTTCCTTGCGACGCTCGGGTTTGCGTTCTTCAGCCAATGGCATTTAGCAATCTCCAGCCTGACTTGCACTCAGACTAGATCACTAAATTTCGCACATTTTTTGAGGCGGGCTTTTAGCGACCGGCGGTGATTTATTGGGGCTTCGAAGTTACCTAGGGTTATAACGTTTTAAATCTTTATTTCATCGAGTAACGCTTACGTCGTTTATTGATATGAATTCGCATTTTGATGAAGGCCTTTCGAAGAACTCCATGGCTCGCGATTATCTATTTGTATAAGAGAGGGCTAATTGTTGTTTTACCGGTAGCGGGGACCCACTTGGCAGCCCACGGGTGCCGGTCAAGCATTTGGCCGCTACAATGCGCGCCTCGACCGTGAAAACCAGATAAAAAATATGTCCTTGCCAAAACATCACCTGGAACTGCTCAGCCCCGCCCGTGACGTGAGCATCGCCCGTGAGGCCATCCTGCATGGTGCCGACGCCGTGTATATCGGTGGCCCAAGCTTCGGCGCCCGCCACAATGCCTGTAACGAAGTGAGTGAGATCGCCGGACTGGTGGAGTTCGCCCGGCGCTACCACGCCCGGGTGTTCACGACGATCAACACGATCCTGCATGACAATGAGCTGGAGCCAGCGCGCAAGCTGATCCATCAGCTCTACGATGCCGGCGTCGATGCGTTGATCGTCCAGGACCTTGGCGTGATGGAGCTGGATATTCCGCCGATCGAGCTGCACGCCAGCACCCAGACCGACATCCGCACCCTGGCACGGGCGAAGTTTCTTGACCAGGCGGGCTTCTCCCAACTGGTACTGGCCCGCGAGCTGAATCTGCAAGAGATTCGCGCCATCGCCGACGAGACCGATGCGGCCATCGAATTCTTCATCCATGGCGCGTTGTGTGTGGCGTTCTCCGGCCAGTGCAACATCTCTCACGCACAGAACGGTCGCAGCGCCAACCGTGGTGACTGTTCACAGGCCTGTCGTTTGCCGTACACCCTCAAGGACGACCAGGGCCGCGTCGTCGCCTACGAAAAACACCTGCTGTCGATGAAGGACAACAACCAGAGCGCCAACATCCGTGCGTTGGTGGAAGCCGGCGTTCGCTCATTCAAGATCGAAGGGCGCTACAAGGACATGGGCTACGTGAAGAACATCACGGCCTACTATCGCCAGCGCCTGGACGACGTTCTTGAAGATCGTCCGGACCTGGCCCGCGCGTCCAGTGGCCGCACTGCGCATTTCTTCGTACCTGACCCGGACAAGACCTTCCACCGTGGCAGCACCGACTACTTTGTCACCGACCGCAAGGTCGACATCGGTGCCTTCGATTCACCGACTTTCACCGGTCTGCCAGTGGGCGTAGTGGAGAAGGTGGGCAAGCGTGACTTGCAGGTGGTGACCTCTGAGCCGCTGTCCAACGGCGACGGTCTCAACGTGCAGATCAAGCGCGAAGTGGTGGGTTTCCGCGCCAACATCGCCGAGCCCAAGGGGGAGTTCCTCGAAGAGGGCGAGAAGCGTTATCGCTACCGTGTCGAGCCCAACGAGATGCCGGACGGGATGTACAAGCTGCGGCCCAACCATCCACTGAGCCGCAACCTGGACCATAACTGGCAGCAAGCCTTGCAGAAGACTTCCGCTGAACGTCGTATCGGTCTGGCCTGGGTCGCACAGCTGGACGAGCAGCGCCTGCAACTCACCGCCACCAGCGAGGAGGGCGTCAGCGCCAGCGTGTCCCTGGACGGTCCGTTCGGTCTGGCCAACAAGCCGGAGCAGGCCCTGGACCAACTGCGTGATCTGCTCGGTCAACTGGGCACCACCGACTACCACGCCACCGGCATCAAGCTGGAAGCAACCGAGGCGTTCTTCATCCCCAACTCGCAGCTCAAAGCGCTGCGTCGGGAAGTGATCGAAGCGCTGACCGCGGCCCGTCTGCTGGCCCACCCACGGGGTGGTCGCAAGGCCGAGACAAATCCGCCGCCGGTGTACCCGGAGTCGCACCTGTCGTTCCTGGCCAACGTCTACAACCAAAAGGCTCGCGACTTCTATCACCGTCACGGCGTCAAGCTGATCGATGCAGCCTTCGAGGCCCATGAGGAAACCGGAGAAGTGCCGGTGATGATCACCAAGCACTGCCTGCGTTTCTCCTTCAACCTTTGCCCCAAACAGGCCAAAGGCGTCACCGGCGTTCGCACCAAGGTCGCGCCGATGCAACTGGTGCACGGTGACGAGGTGCTGACGTTGAAGTTCGACTGCAAACCTTGCGAAATGCACGTGATCGGCAAGATCAAGGGCCACATCCTTGACCTGCCGCTACCGGGCAGCGTCGCGGAGCCGGTCGTCGGCTACATCAGCCCTGAAGATCTGCTCAAGACGATTCCTCGCGCGCCCCACTGAAAGGTGGGCTAGCCCGCATCAGGGACAGGGACGTTTCTTGATCGGTGTCAAACGGGTGGGGCGGGCAGCTCTGTATTCTGTGAAGCAACACTCGCGCGCCCTTGCGGATGAACGCGCGAGTTCCCATTGGGCCGGAGCTCGCCGGCACTGGCGACACAATGGGATTGATGTTCCTCTCGCTGAGTCATCAGAGCCATCCCTCTCATGGTCTATCCCGTTTTTTTGACATTGCACCTGTTCGCCGCGCTGATCTTCATCGGCACGGTGTTCTTCGAAGTCCTGTTTCTGGAAAGCATCCGCAAGCAATTGCCCGACAGGGTGATGATGCTGGTCGAGCAGGGGATCGGTCGTCGAGCCCGGACGCTGATGCCGTGGGTGTTGCTGGTGTTGTTCGGTGCGGGAATCGGCATGGTCTGGCAGCGCTACTTGCCCGCTCTTGCCACGCCGCTGGCGTCCTCGTTCGGCACGTTGCTGATGGTGAAAATCGTCGTTGCCGTGAGCGTGCTCCTGCATTTTCTGGCTGCCATGATTCTGTTCAAAAGCGGGCGCATGAACGCTCGATACCTGCAGTTCATCCACGGCAGTCTGTTCTGCCATATGGTCGCCATCGTCTTGCTGGCCAAGGGCATGTTTTACCTGACGTGGTGACCGATGGTCGGCCTCTGCAAGCACTTGGCTGGCGGCTTGATACAAATCAAGGAGCGATGATTGCCGATCCCGGACACTGAAGATCTGCAGCCAGTCTGGGAGACCCGTCATGCTCGATTTCTTTCACAACCCTGGCGAGCTTGTCGCTCGGTGCGATCAGGGTGTGCTCGACCCCAACTGCCATGCCGATACGCAAAAGTTTCACAACGGCATCGGCTCTCTGGATTTGCTTCGTGCCTTGCGCGTCAGCCGCCAGAAACGCCGGCCGCTCTCCCTGAACTTGCGCCTGCCTTCCAGCCTCAAGCCATCCTTTTGCACCCTTGCTGATGCCTGCGGTGAGCAGGGCGCCATCGAGCAGTACCTGCGGCGTCTGGAACACGAGATCGACCTGGTCGGTTGCCACACCCATCCAGAGCAACGGGTCGAGCAATTTCACCTGGGCGGCGGAACGCCCACCATCGCCCATATTCAGCGACTGATGGGGCATTTGCGTCGCCGGTTCAACTTTCTGGCGCATGAGTCTGGCGACTACAGCGTTGAAGTGGATTTGCATCACACCGATTGGTCGACCATGGGCGTGCTGCGCGATCAGGGATTCAATCACGTCAGCATTGGTGTTCCGGATATCGACACCGAGTGCGAGATGTCCGTGGCTTGCTACCAGAATCCGGCACCGATCCATTCACTCATCGATGCCGCGCGCACGTTTGGTTATCGCTCCATCAATGTCGATCTGGGGTTTGGCCATGCCTGGCAAACGCCGGACAGTTTTGCGCTGAAGCTGACGACGATTATCGAGCTGGAGCCCGACCGTCTGATGGTGTTCGACTATGCACGACCACCACGCCGCTATCGGCCTGTGCTCGGTGACAAGGCCAGGGCGTTGTGCAGCCAGGACGACAAAGGCGCGATGCGTCAGATCTGCTTTGAGCAATTGCTTGCAGCGGGGTATCACTACATCGGCATGGGGCAGTTTGTCCGGCCCGATGATGACCTGGCGATTGCTCAGGAGCGGGGCCGCTTGAGCCGCACCTGCGACGGTTTCACCCGTCACGGCTATTGCGACCACATCGGGTTCGGTGTGGGCGCCATCAGCCGGATCGACGATTTGTACACGCAAAATACCGACGCCATTGAGCGCTATCAGCGTCAGCTGGACAACGACCAGCTGCCGACAGCACGTGGCTGGCGTTTCGAGGCGGGGGAGCAGATCAGGCAAATGGTCATGGAGCGACTGGCGTGTGATCAGGAGCTGGATATCCGTGCCATCGAGCGGCGCTATGGGCTGGTGTTCCCCATGTATTTCTCATCCGTCTGGCCGTTGCTGGAGCAATTGAGTCGTGACGGTTTGATTGAATTGTCAGAGCGTTTCATCAGCATCCTTCCCGCCGGCCGGCAGGAGGTGGATGCTATCTGCAGCCTGTTTGAAAAGGAGGTGGACAGTGCAAAACATTAACCCACCTGCGAGTTGATTAATCATGAAGCCTTCATTCGATTTCAATCGTGCCCTGGTCGAAAAATATGACCGGCCCGGGCCGCGCTACACCTCTTACCCGACGGCCCCGCAGTTTCATCAGGCGTTTGCCGTTGACGACTATCAGCGTGCCGCCCACGACAGCAACCAGGCCGCTGTGCCGAAACCGTTGTCGGTGTACATCCACATTCCGTTTTGCAAAAGCCTTTGTTATTACTGCGCCTGCAACAAAATCATTACCCAAAAAACCCATCGGGCCGTCGAATACCTGACCTACCTCAAGCGTGAAATCGCCATGCAGGCCGCGCTGTTCGACAACACGCGCAAGCTTACGCAGCTGCATCTGGGCGGGGGCACACCGACGTATTTGACCCAAGAACAACTGGCCGACCTGATGGACTGCCTGCACCAGGCATTCGACATGGACGACAGTGACGACCATGAGTTTTCCATCGAGGTCGACCCGCGCACCATCAGCAGCGAACAGATCCACTCGCTGCGCCAATTGGGCTTCAATCGCCTGAGCTTTGGCGTGCAGGACTTCGATCCCGACGTCCAGGCGGCGGTCAATCGCCAGCAAAGTGAAGCGCAGATTTATGCGCTGGTCGCGGCGGCGCGCGAGGCGCATTTCAAGTCGATCAGCGTCGATCTGATTTACGGCCTGCCCCTGCAAACGGTACAGAGTTTTGACGTCACCCTCGCCAAGATCATTGCCCTGCGCCCGGACCGGATTGCTGCCTACAGTTATGCGCATCTGCCGGAGATGGTGCGCGCGCAACGGCTGATTCGCCCGGAGGACATGCCTCCGCCGGAGCGCAAGCTGGAGTTGCTCGAACTGACCATTCGCCGTTTGACCGAGGCCGGTTATGTCTACATCGGCATGGACCATTTCGCCTTGCCGGATGACGAGCTGGCACTGGCCCGCGCCCATGGCACGCTGCAACGCAATTTCCAGGGGTATTCGACCCATGCCGACTGCGACTTGATCGGCCTTGGGGTGTCTTCGATCGGCAAGGTCGGCGACAGCTACAGCCAGAGCGTCAAGGAGCTTTCGCAGTACTACGCGCGCATCGATCAAGGTCTGCTGCCGGTGCATCGGGGTTATCGCCTGAGCGCTGACGACTTGTTGCGCCGCGAAGTGATCAGCGACCTGATGTGCCATGGCCGGATCGATTTCGCCAAGTTCGAGGCACGTCACGCGATCTGCTTCACCGAGTATTTTGCCGAGGCATTGGCCCAACTCGGCGAGCACGTTCGCGACGGGCTCTTGCAGATTCACCGTGACGAGCTGGTGCT
The DNA here is from genome assembly GCF_019956105.1 of Pseudomonas sp. BF-RE-25. Taxonomy (NCBI): domain Bacteria; kingdom Pseudomonadati; phylum Pseudomonadota; class Gammaproteobacteria; order Pseudomonadales; family Pseudomonadaceae; genus Pseudomonas; species Pseudomonas sp. BF-RE-25. Next base: position 9,722 of record NZ_JAHBDB010000035.1, on the reverse strand, counting down.
GTTGCCGCAAGGGCATTTGATGATGCGCAGCGCCGCGATGGCGTTTGATGCCTACTTGGGCGATCAGCAAAAAGGCCAGTTTTCGCGCACTGTTTGAGACATTCGGGGCGCTCTGGCGCGGGGATTGTCGGCAAGTTGATTTCAATCAAGGGACGGGGGCGCAATGCTCCCTAACATGGCCGCAGACCCTTTGAAATCAGCCTGCTCATGACAATCTCTTCGCCTTCGATACTTGGCAACCTGCGCATCTGGAGCGTTGGTCTGGTGGTGACGGTCTTGCTGATACTCGCGATGTTCGCGGTGGTTCAGGCCAAGTCATACGGCGACATCGAGCAGCAGCGCATCGAGAAGGTCTTCCCGCAAACCGATTCGGTTTCCGCAGCGGAAGGCCCGTTCAAGGTGCGGACGATATCAGCGGCCGGCAAGGTCATCGGTTATGTCTTCCAGAGCCTGGACGTGGTGGACATTCCGGCCTACTCGGGCAAGCCGATCAATACCCAGGTGATCCTCGACACCGCCGGTGTGATTCAGGATGCCTACGTCCTGGAACACCATGAGCCGATTCTGCTGATCGGCATCCCCGAAGAAAAACTCCACGGTTTCAGTGCCCGCTACACAGGGATCAAGGTCAGCCAGCGAGTGGTTGTCGGCCATTCCAGTGACCCGAGTGCGGTCACCGTGGATGCCATTGCCGGCGCAACCGTTACCGCCATGGTGGTCAATGAAGTCATCATGCGGGCCGCCCATGAAGTGGCCGTATCGCTCAAGCTGATCGAAGACAAGGGTGCAGTGGCGAGCAAGCCCGCCACCGTGCGCCAGGACTTTTTCGAGCCTGCCACCTGGGAGCAACTGAGCGGAAACGGCGCCATCCGCCGTTTGAACCTGACCCGTGGACAGGTCGATGCCGCCTTCAAAGGCACCGAGGCCGAAGGCGTCGACACGGCCGCGCCTGACCAGGTCGATGACACCTTTATCGAGTTGTACACCGCCGACCTGAACCCGCCGACCATCGGCCGCGCGCTGCTGGGTGACATTCAATACCGTGTCCTCATGCAAGACCTCAAACCCGGCGAGCAAGCCATTGCTGTATTGGGACGCGGCTTGTATTCGTATAAAGGCTCGGGTTACGTGCGCGGCGGGATTTTCGACCGGGTGCAATTGCGCCAGTTCGGTAATGTCATCAGCTTTCGCGACATGGACCATCAGCGCCTCTCCGACGTGTTCGCCAAGGGCATGCCCGAGTTCAATGAGATGTCGGTGTTCATTGTGCGCAAGCAGGCGGGTTTCGATCCGGGATCTCCTTGGTCCCTGGAGTTGCTGGTACGGCGTCAGACCGGTCCGGTCAGCGGCATGTTCAGCAGCTTCGAACTGTCTTATCAATTACCCGAGCAATACCTTGAGCGCCCCGCACCGACTGCCGAAGAACTGGCCGCCATCGAGGAAGCCAACCGGCCGATGTGGTTGACGATCTGGTATCAGAAACACTTCCAGGTCGGTGTACTCGCCACCGCATTGTTGCTGCTGACCGCGATCCTGTTCCTGCAGGACAAGTTCACCCGCCGCCCGCATTTCCTGCACTGGCTGCGTCGCGGTTACCTGATCTTCACCGTGGTGTTCCTCGGCTGGTATGCGCTGGGGCAGCTGTCGGTGGTCAATGTCCTGACCTTTGTCCATGCGTTGTTCGAGCACTTTCGCTGGGAGCTGTTTCTCACCGACCCGCTGATTTTCATGCTGTGGGTGTTCACGGCTGCGAGCATTCTGTTGTGGGGGCGTGGGGTATTCTGCGGCTGGTTGTGCCCGTTCGGTGCCTTGCAAGAACTGATCAACGAAGCCGCGCGCAAACTGAAAATCCCCCAGTACGAATTGCCCTTCGCGGTGCATGAGCGGTTGTGGGCGATCAAGTACATCATTTTGCTGCTGCTGTTCGGTATCTCCCTGGAATCCATGTCCACCGCCGAACTGTTCGCCGAAGTGGAACCGTTCAAGACCGCCATCACCCTCAGGTTCGACCGCCAATGGTGGTTTGTCCTCTACGCGGTGGCGCTGCTGGTCATCAACATCTTCACGCGCAAAGTCTATTGCCGCTACATCTGCCCGTTGGGTGCCGCGTTGGCGATCCCGACCAAACTGCGCCTGTTCGACTGGCTCAAGCGCCGCAAGGAATGCGGCAACCCCTGCCAGTTGTGCGCCAAAGAATGCGAGATCCAGGCGATTCACCCGGATGGGCGGATCAATGCCAACGAGTGCCACTACTGCCTCGATTGCCAGATGACTTACCACAACGAACACAAATGCCCGCCGCTGATCAACAAGCGCAAGAAGCGCGGCAAACCGGCTCCTGTGGCGGCGCAACTGATACCTGTCGTGGAAGTGACCGCCCCTGAATGACGCGCCCTTGTAGGAGCGAGCCTGCTCCGGGCGGCGCTCCGACGATGGTCGCTAACGTTGACGCGTAATGACTGGCTCAACGCGGCGCTCTTGAGTCCATCGCGAGCAGGCTCGCTCCTACAGTTGACCGAGTTCTAGCCGCACACCGTTTTATCCCTTCAAGGAGTACGCAGCATGACTGACACAGAATCCACAAAACCGGTGCAGGAAGAAGAGCACACCGGACTCAGCCGTCGCGGCTTTCTCGGCAGCAGCGCCGTCACCGGGGCGGTGCTGGCTGGGGCCACGACATTGGGCGGGGCGGTGTTCAGCCGCGAGTCATGGGCGGCTGCGGTCAAGGATGCGCAGGCGAAAACCCATGTCGGCCCCGGCGAGCTGGACGAATACTACGGCTTCTGGAGCGGCGGTCATCAGGGCGAAGTGCGGGTGCTGGGCGTGCCATCGATGCGCGAGCTGATGCGTATTCCGGTGTTCAACGTCGACTCGGCCACCGGTTGGGGCCTGACCAACGAAAGCAAGCGCATCATGGGCGACAGCGCGAAGTTTCAGAACGGCGATTGCCATCACCCGCACATCTCCATGACGGACGGCAAGTACGACGGCAAGTACCTGTTCATCAACGACAAGGCCAACTCCCGTATTGCGCGCATCCGCCTGGACATCATGAAGTGCGACAAGATGCTCACGGTGCCGAACGTGCAAGCCATTCACGGCCTGCGCCTGCAAAAAGTGCCGTACACCAAGTACGTGTTCGCCAACGCCGAGTTCGTCATTCCGCACCCCAATGACGGCCACACCTTCGACCTGCAAGACAAGAACAGCTTCACCATGTTCAACGCCGTCGATGCCGAAAAAATGGAAATGGCGTTTCAGGTGATCGTCGACGGCAATCTGGACAACGCCGACATGGACTACACCGGCAAGTACGCCGCGTCCACCTGCTACAACTCGGAGAAGGCCTACGACCTCGGCGGCATGATGCGCAACGAGCGCGACTGGGTCGTGGTGTTCAACATTCCGCGCATCGAAGCCGCGATCAAGGCCGGCAAGTTCATCACCCTGGAAAACTCGAAAGTGCCGGTGGTCGACGGTCGTAAAACCGATGGCAAGGACTCCGAATTCACCCGTTACATCCCGGTGCCGAAGAACCCCCACGGCCTCAACACTTCATCCGATGGCAAGTACTTCATTGCCAACGGCAAGCTGTCGCCGACCGTCTCGATGATCGCCATCGACCGCCTGGACGACCTGTTCGCCGATAAATTCAAGGACCCGCGCGAAGTCATCGCCGCCGAGCCGGAACTGGGCCTGGGCCCGTTGCACACTACCTTCGACGGTCGCGGCAATGCCTACACCACGCTGTTCATCGACAGCCAGGTGGTGAAGTGGAACATGGCGGACGCGGTACGCGCCTACAAGGGCGAGAAGGTCAATTACATCAAGCAAAAACTCGACGTGCATTACCAGCCCGGCCACAACCACGCGTCGCTGACCGAAACCAGTGAGGCGGACGGCAAGTGGCTGGTGGTGTTGTGCAAATTCTCCAAGGACCGCTTCCTGCCGACCGGGCCGCTGCACCCGGAAAACGACCAGTTGATCGATATTTCCGGCGAAGAAATGAAACTGGTGCACGACGGCCCGGCGTTTGCCGAACCGCACGATTGCATCCTCGCGCGGCGGGATCAGATCAAGACGCAAAAAATCTGGAACCGTAACGACCCGTTCTTCGCCGCCACCGTGGAGCTGGCCAAGAAGGATGGCATCAACCTGGAGACCGACAACAAGGTGATCCGCGACGGCAACCATGTGCGGGTCTACATGACCTCCATGGCACCGGCGTATGGCCTGACCGAGTTCACCGTCAAGCAGGGCAACGAAGTGACCGTGACCATCACCAACATCGATCAGATCGAGGACGTGTCCCACGGTTTTGTCATGACCAACCACGGCGCGAGCATGGAGATCAGCCCGCAACAAACCTCGTCCATCACCTTCACCGCCGACAAGGCCGGCCTGCATTGGTATTACTGCAGCTGGTTCTGCCATGCGCTGCACATGGAAATGGTCGGCCGCATGAAGGTCGAGCGGGCCTGACGGTTGAGCATCGACAGGAGCGGACCGATGACCGACATCAAGGGAAACCCGATCAAGGTGATCGCGCTTGCGCTCCTGCTGATGCCCGGCAGCGTGCTGGCGGTGCAACCCATTACCACGCTGCCGTTGCGCCTTGACGCCGAGCAACGCTGGCACGTGCCGGCGGGCGAATACCGTGGCTCGTTCAGCGTCGATCAGCCGATGCAGATTGTGTGCGAGCCCGGCGCGGTTTTTCAGGCGCAAGGGCAGGGCAACGGGGTGGTTGTCAGCGCACCGGACGTCGGGATCGAGGGCTGCACTTTTCTGGACTGGGGTCATGACCTCACGGCCATGAATGCGGCGGTGTTCCTCCAGCCCAAGGCCCGTGGCGCGGTAATCAAAGGCAATCGCCTGCAAGGTCAGGGATTCGGGATCTGGGTCGATGGGACTCAGGATGCGAGCCTGATCGACAACCGCATCCAGGGCGATCCGGCGATGCGTTCACAGGATCGCGGTAACGGCATTCACCTGTATGCAGTGCATGGCGCCAGGGTCATCGGCAACCAGGTGCGCGACACCCGCGATGGCATCTACATCGACACTTCCAACGGCAACCTGCTGCAAGGCAATACCCTGGAAGACCTGCGTTACGGCGTGCATTACATGTTCGCCAACGACAACCAGCTGATCGGCAATACCACCCGCCGCACCCGCACCGGCTACGCCCTGATGCAAAGCCGCAAGCTCACGGTGATCGGCAACCGCTCCGAACAGGATCAGAACTACGGCATCCTGATGAACTACATCACCTATTCAACCTTGCGCGACAACTTCGTCACCGACGTGCGCGACGGCTCGACCGGCGACAGCATGATCAGCGGCGCCGAGGGCAAGGCGCTGTTCATCTACAACTCGCTGTTCAACCGCATCGAACACAACCACTTCGAGCACAGCGCCGTGGGCATTCACCTCACCGCCGGCTCCGAAGACAACCGCATCGCCGACAACGCGTTTGTCGGCAACCAGCGCCAGGTCAAATACGTCGCCACCCGCTTGCAGGAATGGTCGGCGGATGGCCGGGGCAATTACTGGAGCGACTATCTGGGCTGGGACCGCAACAACGATGGCCTGGGCGATATCGCCTACGAACCCAACGACAACGTCGACCGCCTGCTGTGGCTGTACCCGCAGGTGCGCCTGTTGATGAACAGCCCCGGGATTGAACTGCTGCGCTGGGTGCAACGGGCGTTTCCGGTGATGAAATCGCCGGGCGTACTCGACAGCCATCCGTTGATGAAATCCACCACGCACACCCTGACCAAGGAGCCCGTCACATGAATGTCGTCGATCTGGAAGGCGTCAGCCAGCGTTATGGGCACACCACGGTGTTGCATCAGTTGAGCCTGAGCCTGGCCGAAGGCGAAGTGCTGGGTTTGTTCGGGCACAACGGCGCCGGCAAGACCACCAGCATGAAACTGGTGCTCGGTTTGCTGCAGGCCAGCGAAGGGCAGGTCAGGGTGTTTGGCCGCTTGCCCAGTGATCCGAATGTCCGGCGTCTGCTCGGCTATTTGCCGGAGAACGTGACGTTTTATCCGCAAATGAGTGGTCTGGAAACCTTGCGTCATTTCGCGCGACTCAAAGGCGCCGCGTTCGCTCAAGTGGACGGGCTGCTGGAGGAAGTTGGCCTGGCAGGGGCGGCGCATCGACGGGTCAAGACCTACTCCAAAGGCATGCGTCAGCGCCTCGGGCTGGCGCAAGCGTTGCTCGGCGAACCGCGCCTGTTGCTGCTCGACGAGCCGACGGTCGGCCTCGATCCCATCGCCACTCAAGACCTGTATCGGTTGCTCGACCGTCTGCGCAGCCAGGGCACCAGCGTCATTCTCTGTTCCCACGTTTTGCCGGGGGTCGAGGCGCATATCAATCGCGCGGCGATCCTGACCCAGGGGCGCCTGCTGGCCCTTGGCAGTCTGCGCAGCCTGCGCGAGGAAGCCGGGTTGCCGACGCTGATTCGCGCCAACGGACTCAAGCATGCCGGCCCCTTGCAGGCCTCGTGGAACATCGCCGGGCATGTCACTCAGCGTTGGGGCGTGGAGGGCCTGGAAGTGGCCGCGCTCAATGGCAGCAAACTGGGCCTGTTGCGCCAGTTACTCAATGAGGATGAGCCGGCGGACGTGGAAATCACTCCGCCGTCCCTGGAAGACCTCTACCGCTATTACATGGGACGGGCCGCTGCGACCCACAGTGGAGAGATTCTATGAACCCGATCTGGAACATGGCCCGCAAGGAATTCAATGACGGTTTGCGCAACCGCTGGTTGTTGGCGATCAGCCTGTTGTTCGCGGTGCTGGCCACCGGCATTGCCTGGTTGGGCGCGGCGGCGTCCGGTCAGTTGGGCTTTACCTCGGTGCCCGCGACCATCGCCAGCCTGGCCAGCCTGGCGACGTTCCTGATGCCACTGATTGCCTTGATGCTGGCGTATGACGCCATTGTCGGCGAGGACGAAAGCGGCACCTTGCTGCTGTTGTTGACCTATCCGCTGGGGCGCGGGCACATCCTGCTCGGCAAGTTCATTGGCCATGGGTTGATCCTGGCGCTGGCGACGCTGATCGGTTTCGGCTGCGCGATGCTCGCGATCGCCGTGCTGGTGGACGACGTCGAACTGAACCTGCTGCTCTGGGCCTTCGGACGATTCATTGTGTCGTCGACGCTACTGGGCTGGGGCTTTCTGGGGCTGGCTTATGTGCTGAGCAGCGTGGCGGCCGAGAAATCCACGGCCGCCGGTTTGGCGCTGGGCGTGTGGTTCTTTTTCGTGCTGGTGTTTGACCTGGCGCTGCTCGCCCTGCTGGTGCTCAGCGAAGGGCACTTCAACCCGAAAGTGTTGCCCTGGTTGCTGCTGTTCAATCCCGCCGACCTCTATCGCTTGATCAATCTTTCCGGTTTTGACGCCGTCGCCAGTACCGCTGGCGTGCTGACCCTGGGCAGCGATTTGCCTGTGCCGGGCTCGATGCTCTGGCTCTGCCTGCTGTTGTGGGTGGCGGCGCCGTTGGGTACGGCCTGGCTGCTGTTCCGTCGACGGGCGACTTGAATTCTTACTTTGGTTTTTTGGAGCACCTGATGATGAGAACGCTTGATTGGAAGACGCTGCGCAACCTGGCTGGCCTGATGGTCTGTGTGCTGCTGACGGCGTGTGACAAACCCGTGCAAGCCAGCTACAGCGATGCCCCCAGCGCCTTTCATCCCAGTGATGAGTGCCATGTCTGCGGCATGATCATCGACGGCTTTCCCGGCCCCAAGGGCGAAGTGGTCGAGCGCAGCGGCATCAAGAAATTCTGCTCCACGGCGGAAATGATCGGTTGGTGGCTGCAGCCGGAAAACCATCATGGCGATGCCAAACTATTTGTCCACGACATGGAGCACAGCCCTTGGAATGCGCCGGATGATACCCGGCTGATCGATGCCAAAGATGCGTATTACGTGGTAGGCACCCGGCTCAAGGGGGCGATGGGTGTGGTGTTGGCGTCGTTCTCCAGCCAGCAGGCGGCTGAAAAACTGGCCACGGAGCAGGGCGGTCGCGTGCTGCGGTTCAGCGAGATCGATCAGTCGGTGCTGCAGCAACCGGCCATGTCGCACTCGACTCATTGAGCTGTCGATCCATTGAGAAAATCTGATCGCCGTCAAGTCGGTATTTTTGCATCTGTTCAAAGATAGGGGCCCGCCAGGTCCCCAGTGCTTGGCATCGATGATGCCCAGGAGAACATGATGCAAACCGAGTTTCAGGATCGTTTGGCCGTGATCACCGGCGCCAGTTCCGGGATTGGCCTGGCCTTGTGCGCGGCGCTGTTGCCGCGTGGGGTCAGGGTGTTGGCGATGTCGCGCACCGTCGGTGACTTGCCGGCCTTGCAGCAGATCTATGGTGATCGGCTGCAATGGTGTGCCGGGGACGTTACCTGCGAGGACGATCTGCAAGGGTTGGCCCGGCGGGCGGCGACGTTGGGGCGGGTGGATTATCTGGTGCCCAACGCCGGCATTGCCGAAATGGCCGACAGCCTGGACATGCCGGCCTTCCAGCGGCAATGGGCGGTTAACGGTGCGGGTGCGTTGAACACCTTGGCGGCGTTGCGCGGTGAGTTGGCGAACCCGGCGTCGGTGGTGTTTGTCGGCAGTTTTCTGACGGGGTCGAGTTTTCCCGGCCTGGCGGCCTGCATTGCCAGCAAGGCGGCATTGGCGGCACAGGCGCGCACGCTGGCGGTGGAGTTTGCCCGTTACGATGTGCGCATCAACCTGGTTTCGCCGGGGCCGACCGCGACCTCGATGTGGGACAACCTGGGCTTGAGTGATGGTGAGCTTGACGATGTTGCTGACACGCTTGGCAAGCGTCTTTTGCCGGGGCATTTTCTTGATGCGTCTGCGGTGGCCAACGTGATTATTTTTCAGCTGTCCCAGGGGGCGCGGGGGGTTTATGGACAGGACTGGAAGGTTGATAACGGTTATACGTTGGGCTGAGGGGGCTGAGGGGGCTTGGGGTACATATCCATTTCTGCGGTAACGGCCGCTTATGGTTTCGCCCTTACGGCGAGTCCCTTTTCCAAACGCCGAAAAGGAACCAAAAGGCTTTGCCCCTGACGTACGGTGCCTCGCTAAGGCTCGGCATTCCCTCGCTCCGGTCCTGCTCCGTGGGCCCGCCGCCATCGGCCATCCATGGCCGGGGGCGGCTAACCCGGCATCCATGCCGGGTTGCCCACTGCGCAGAACCTCCACTCGGCCTCCCGACGGGGCAGATCAAAATCAAAAGCCAAAGCAAAGCAACAGCAGACGCGGTAATTGGCCATGACACCAATCAACTGTAGGAGCCGGCTTGCTGGCGATAGCGTCCGTCCAGTCAATAAATGCGTCGACTGACCCACCGCCATCGCCAGCAAGCCGGCTCCTACACGGTGATTGGGTTCACACGATTCAAAATTGTAGGAGCCAGCTTGCTGGCGATGGACGCCAACGATAACGCGGGCTGTCTGAATGAACGCGTTGCCCCGACGTTTTTCGCCGGCAAGCCGGCTCCTACAGGGAATCCCATACGCTTTTGATTTTCACCACTCATCAGGCCGAGCGTTAGCTCGCCTTCAGCTTTTGATCTGAGCGCCCCCTCGAGAGGCCGAGCGCAGGTTCTGCGCAGTGGGCAACCCGGCATGGATGCCGGGTTAGCCGCCCCCGGCCATGGATGGCCGATGGCGGCGGGCCCACGGAGCAGGACCGGAGCGAGGGTA
>NZ_JAHBDB010000034.1:0-58009 GCF_019956105.1 Pseudomonas sp. BF-RE-25 | reverse complement strand
GCTTTTGATCTTGAGGTACACGCCCCCTCGAGAGGCCGAGTGGAGGTTCTGCGCAGTGGGCAACCCGGCATGGATGCCGGGTTAGCCGCCCCCGGCCATGGATGGCCGATGGCGGCGGGCCCACGGAGCAGGACCGGAGCGAGGGCATGCCGAGCCTAGGCGAGGCACCGAACGAAAGGGGCAAAAGCCCTTGGTTACTTGGGGCTCTTCCAAGTGACTCGCCGTAAGGGCGAAACCATAAGTGGCCGTTACCGCAGAAACGGATATACCCCCAAGCGAAGTGATCAGCACCACACTCACTCAGGCAACCCAGCCATCCTCAGCCCCTGCGCAAAACGAGCAAGATCCTCTGGCCGCTGAATAGGCAGCCATTCTTTCAAATTGGAAACACGCAATGCAGGATCCAGCTCGCGCAAGCGCTGCATCGCCTGCTTCGCCTTATTCATTTGTCCCCTCAGCGCATGACTGGCCGCCAGCAGCGCGACCGGAGGCAGCAGGGTGGGCAGGTTGCGCAATGCTTTATCCGCCCAGTCCGTCGCACAGTCATAGCGCCCGGCAACGAAGTGCGCGAGCGCCATGCCCACCTGCATCCTGAACATCTCCGGGTCCAGCGGGCTCAAGCGAACCGCATGGGTCAAAAACTCGATGGCGGCGTCTGTTTCACCGCGCAGTGCTCGCAAAATACCGCCCAAAAACCAGGCGGGAGCGAGGTTCGGATTGAGCAGTCGCGCCCTGTCGAGCAGGGCAATGCCGCCATCGACATCACCGGTGAGATGGGCCAGCGCATGCCCGCTTCGCGTCAACGCCACCGCGTCGTCCCGACCGAGCGCCATGGCCAGGCGCGCCAGCCGCGCGCCTTCGGCGATCTCTTGAGGTCGATCGGTCATCCAGCCATTCAACTTGCGCCAGAAATGACACCACGCCGCCATGCCATAGGCCGATGCAAACTCCGGGTCGAGTTCGATGGCCTTGTAGAACATCACCAGCGCCTCCTCGATGGCTTCCCGTGTGCCGTTGTGCAGTTTCGCCATTCCCCGCAGGTAATAGTCGTAGGCACAAAGGCTTTCCGTCGGCTTGCGCTTGGCCCGTTCGATTTCCGCCCGTTCGAGCTGCGGCGCGATGGCACCGACGACGCTTTCAGTGATTTGATCCTGCAACTCGAAGATGTCGTCGAGCGTGCCTTCGAAGCGCTCCGCCCAGAGATGGGTTCCGGTCGTTGCATCAATCAGTTGCCCGGTGATGCGCACCCTGTCGCCGGACCTGCGCACGCTGCCTTCCAGTACGTAACGCACGCCGAGCTCCTGGCTGACACCCTTGACGTCTACCGCCCGGCCTTTGTAGGTGAAGCTCGAATTGCGCGCGATCACAAACAGCCAACGGATCCGCGACAGGGCGGCGATGATGTCCTCAACCACGCCGTCGGCGAAATAATCCTGCTCCGGGTCGCCACTCAGGTTCTGGAAGGGCAGGACAGTGATCGAGGGTTTGTCCGGTAATACGAGGGGCTCATTCCGGTCGGCGGGCATGCCTGCGTCGATATCGTGTGCGTCAGGTTGCCGGGCCTCGGCGGTCTCGTCTGCCTCGACCTGGCCAATGAAGCGGTAACCCTTGCGCGGCACCGTGCGAACCAGGCGCTGTTCCTCACCGGTATCGCCGATGGCCTTGCGTACCGCATTGATGTGGCTGGTGATCGTCGATTCCGAAACCACCCGCCCGCTCCACACCGCCTTGAGCAAGTCATCCTTGCTGACGACGCGATCGCGCTGGCTGACGAGCTGCAGCAGTAAATCGAAGACCTGTGGCCCGATGGGCACGACTTGCCCGCGCAAGGTGAGTTCCCGGCGCTCTTGATCGAGCACGTAGTCTTCAAACACGAATGGCAAGGTGAATATCCCCTGGTCGAGCGGGTAATGAGTACGAGCAGTCGATAATACGGCAGCGCGTAACCGGCTGCACCGCCGAGTCAGGATGACATTCAAACGGCGGTTTTTTTGGACGAAAAAACAAGCGTGAGCGAAGGTAAATCCAAGGCCTGCGCAAGGACTTCGCTTACGCACGGGGGCACTCTTTACTCACACCGACAGCAATGGTTGCCGTCGTGAAGCGGAGAGAACCCATGAAGATCGTCGTCATTGGAGGCACTGGCCTCATCGGATCGAAACTTGTGAACAACCTCCGCGAACGCGGCCATGACGTGCTCGCAGCCGCCCCTAGTACGGGCATAAACAGCATCACCCGCGAAGGCCTGGCCGAAGCGATGGATGGCGCTGATATCGTCGTCGACGTGGCGAACGCACCGTCGTGGGAAGACCAGGCTGTCCTCGACTTCTTTGAAACTTCGACCCGCAATCTGCTGGCGGCTGAAGCGGCCGCCGGCGTTCGTCATCACGTGGCCCTGTCGATCGTCGGTAGCGAACGGCTTCCCGAGAATGGCTATTTCCGGGCCAAGGTCGCCCAGGAAAACCTGATCAAGGCGTCCAGCATTCCTTACACCATCCTGCGGGCTACGCAGTTCTTCGAATTTGTCGGCGGTATCGCGCAATCGGCCGCCGTCGGTGAGGAGATTTGCCTTTCGCCCGCGCTGATCCAGCCACTGGCGTCCGACGACGTAGTGGCGGCGCTGACGGAGGTCACGCTGCAAACACCGGTCAACGGTACGCTCGAAGTCGCGGGGCCCGAGGCCATGCCGCTGGACGAACTGGTCAGGCGCTTTCTGCGGGCAACCGGGGACTCCCGCAAAGTCGTTCCGGACGTGCACGCACGCTACTTCGGCGCGGTGCTCGACGATCAATCGCTGACCCCCGGCAAGCACCCGCGCCTGGGCGCGATTCGTTTCGAGGACTGGCTCGCCCGGTCCTGACGCCGGGATTCGCCCTCATTAAACAGACGCATAAGGAGATTTGCCATGTTCACCCGATATCTTCTGGCCGCTGCTTTCGCAGCGCTCTCGATCACCGCGTCGGCCGCCGACAAGCCCGCGGGCAAGGTGACGGTCGTGTTCGACCGGCCCATTCCCAATATCCCCGGCAAGAGCATGAAGGGCGTGGTTGTCGAATATGGGCCCGGCGCCGCGTCGCCGGCCCACACCCATCCGAAAACGGCCTTCATTTATGCAACGGTCCTGGAAGGCTCGTTTCGCATCAAAATCAAAGACAAGCCGGAAAAGATCTACAACGTCGGCGAAAACTTTGTAGAGGAGCCGGGCTCCGTGCACGAAGTCAGCGCCAATGCCAGCGATACCCAACCTGCGCGTTTGCTGGCGGTGTTCGTCCTCGACTCCGATGAAAAGGTGCTCGTCACGCCCATCGGCAAGTGACTTCACACACGCGCTGATTGACACGCGATAGCCGGGCGGCAGGCCACTGCCGCCCTTTGGCTGCTGCGTTTCCCGGTATTGAACAGGTAATGAGAGAAATGAACTCGCTCCAGGACAAGGCCGCCATTGCCGCCGGCGCAAGCGCCGAAAGCCCTGTCGCCGTGACGCGCCGCAGCAAGAAAAAAACCATCGGCCGATTGCTGTGCGTCGCCGCCGTTCTGGTCCTGGCTGCCGGAGGGGGCGTGGCTGTTTTCAGCGGCGCGACCTCCACCGATAACGCTTATGTGCGCGGCGACGTGACCTCGCTCGCCGCCAAAGTGGCCGGGTACATCACGTCGGTAGAGGTCGAGGATAACCAGACCGTCCGGGCGGGTGATGTCCTGTTTCGCATTGATGATCGAGACTACCGCGCTCGGCTGGCGCAGGCCGTGGCGAATGTCAGTGCGGCCCAGGCTCGCCTGAGTCATGTCGATGCCCAGACCCAGCTTCAGCGTGCCCTGATCCGCCAGGCCGAAGCCCAGCGACGCTCAGCCGCCGCCGAGATGAATCTGGCGACCAAGACCCATGATCGCAACCGCAAACTGATCGTCAGCAACGCGGTCAGCCACGCCCTTGTCGATGAAACCGCCGCCGCACAATCCAGAGCCGAGGCGACGGTATCGGCCGCCTCGGCATCGGTCGAGGCGCAACAGCAACACATCGCCGTGCTGGTTACCGAGCGCGAAGCAGCCGTTGCGGCGGTGAATCAGGCGCAGGCGGCGCGGGATCTCGCCCAGATCGATTTCGACAGCACCGTGGTCCGCGCGCCTGTCGATGGCGTTATCGGTAATCGCCAGGTTCGCGTGGGTCGGTATGTGACGACGGGCGTGTCGTTGCTCGATATCGTGCCGGTCCATGATGTGTGGGTCGTGGCGAACTTCAAGGAAACCCAACTCGAGCATATTCGCCCCGGTCAACGGGTTCGCATCACAGTTGACGGCTATCCGAACGAGGCACTTGAAGGCGTGGTCGACAGCTTTGCACCGGGCAGTGGTTCGGCGTTCAGCCTGCTGCCCACGGACAATGCGACCGGTAACTTTGTTCGTGTCGTCCAGCGGGTGCCGGTGAAAATCCTGTTGGCCCACAACCCGTTGCCGGGCCGCATCGTGCCGGGCCTGTCTGCGCGGGTCGAGGTTGCGCAAGGAAGTGGCTCGTGAGCCCGGTGGCCACCGCCACGCCGGGCAATGCCAGCGTGACGAACGGCCTCCTGCTCATGGCGGGCATCCTGCTTGCCGCGCTGACGGAAGCGCTCGCCGGCACCGTCCTGTCGCTTGGCCGCAGCGACATCATCGGCGATACCTATGCAACGCCCGATGAGTTCGCCTGGCTGGATATTGGCTACACCGCGTTCAAGTTGATCGGATTCATGACCGCTCCTTGGTTGGTGAGCCGTTTCGCTCCGCGTCAGGTCCTCATCAGCGCCACTTTGGTCATGGGCCTGGCGTGCGCCGTTGCCGCCATGACGGCTCGGCTGGATCTGCTGGTAGCGCTTCGAGTTATCCAGGGCTTCGCCGGCGGCACGCTGCTGGTCGGGGGGCAGGTGATCATCTTTCGCGCCTGGCCGCGAACACATCAACCCATCCTTCAGGCGCTGTTCGCCATGGGCGCGGTTGTCGCGCCCGCCACCCTTGCGCCGGCCCTTCAAGGATGGTTGATCGATAGCCAGTCCTGGGCCTGGATTTTCTTCAGCGTTGTTCCGCTCGCCCTGGCGGCCAGTGGACTTTTGCTGACCGCCGACGCCCCGATGCCGACCAAGACACGGCATCGTCCGTTTAACGGGGTTGGCTCCTGCCTGATCTGCGTCACCTTGTTGTGTTTTACCTATGTGCTCAGCCAGGGCAGCCGATGGGACTGGTTCGAGGAACCGCGCATCCTGTGGCTGACCGTGATGGGGGCTGCCGCGCTGCTGGCTTTTCTAGGTCAGCAGCTGTTGAGCAAAGGCCAGGGTGTGCTCGATTTCACCCTGTTCAAATCGAACGATTTTACCTTCGCCTTTATCGTCAGTTTTGTCGCCGGTGCGGCCTTGTTCGGCAGTGCGTTCCTGATTCCGGCGTTTGCACTGTCAGTCCTCGCGTTCACACCCACCGATGCCGGCCAGCTGCTGTTGCCCAGTGGCGCCTTTTTTATCGGGGCGTTGCTGATTTCGGCCTGGCTCATGCAAGCCCGCCGCGTTCCGCCGTTCGCCACCGTGCCCTTCGGCATCCTGATGATCATGGTTGCGATGTGGATGCTGTCCGGTTCCACCCGTGAAAGCGGCGCCGACGACATAATGGCGGCCATCCTGTTGCGCGGGTTGGGTCTTGGTTTTCTGTTTCTGTCGATCACCCTGATCGCGTTCAGTGACCTCAACAGGCGCAACCTCGCCAGCGGCATAGGGCTTTTCAATACGGGGCGCCAGTTGGGTGGCCTGATGGGCGTCGCAGGGCTTCAGACGCTGATCGAGCATAACGTTGTCGCCAACTCGGTGGTCCTTGGCGCCAGCGTCACTCCGGGCGGGGGCGCGGTCATCGAGCGACTGACTGCCACGACAGCGATGTTGTCGGCCAAAGGAATGGATGCAGTGGCTGCGGGTCGGGCGGCGATGAGCCTTCTGGGTCGTACCGTCACGGGTCAGTCCACCGTGATTGCTTTCGACAGCGCATTTGTTGCCGTGACGCTACTTTTCGCAGTCGCCGCGCCCATGCTGGTCGGCATCAAAATCGGGTTGGGGCGATACGCGAAGCGGCGTGCTGCGGTGTCACCTCAATGAAGGCCACTCATTTGTTTGACGCAAGAAAAAGCCCGGCTGATTAGGCCGGGCTTCTCGTTGAGTACCGCGATAGAGCCATTCATTCATACAGCGCGGCTTTCGATCAGACGGTCGGAACCACCTTCGGCAACGCGGTTTTCGATCAGACGGTCAGAGCCACCTTCGGCAACGCGGTTTTCGATCAGACGGTCGGAACCACCTTCGGCAACGCGGTTTTCGATCAAACGGTCGGAGCCACCTTCGGCCACACGATTCTCGATCAGACGATCCGAGCCACCTTCGGCGACGCGGTTTTCGATCAGACGGTCGGAACCACCTTCGGCCACACGATTTTCGATCAGACGATCCGAACCACCCTCAGCCACACGGCTTTCAATCAACCGATCCGAGCCGCCTTCAGCGACAACCGGGTGAGCGGACGAAGCGGCAAAAGCGTTAACTGCAAAAACCGAGAAAGCGATGCTGAGGAAGAGTTGGCGTTTCATGGTGGTGTGCTCCGGGGTGTAGTTGTTTGGTATGGAGGCGATGTTACGCCGCACAATTTTTAAGAGAACTTCATTGAATTAATGGTGACCATTGACGAAACCAATACATGGAAGAAGGTCCATGTTGTCCCAGTGATGGCATCTGGCTACGCGTTGCTTGATTGGATCCACAGTGGCACCCTCAGCGCCCGTTGCACCAAGGAGCCAGGTGATCAAGGAATGAGTGGATACGTACCCAACCCCCCGAAAAACTTCCGATACGACGAAGCCAAACCCGTCGACATCCACGCCAGACGCTGGGCCGAGTACGAGAAATACGGCAAGGCACCGGCGGCAGCGAAGGAGAAAGTCCGCGTCGCATTGCGCATCGGCGTGTTCTTCGACGGGACGCTGAACAATGCGAGCAACTCGGCTTCAGGATTGCTGTGTGGCGCCCATCATCCGATTTTGCCTGCGGATGTAGATGCGAGCTGCAAGCCGTATATGGCGGATCCGGAGGGGAGTTATGGGAATGATGTGAGTAATGTTTCGAAGTTGTTTGACCTCTATCCGGAATCGAAAGACGTACAGGGCGCAGGCTCGGTCAAACTAGCGTTGCGAAGCCTCTACGTTGATGGGATAGGCACAAGCGCCGGAACCGAAGACAGCCTCCTGAATGCAGCCAGTGGGCGGGGAGCAACGGGTGTAGCGAGTAAGGTGCAGCAAGCGTTCGCGGACCTGAAAACATTGGTCAAGCGAGTAATCGAGAGTAATCCTGACAGCGAAATCACCTCGCTCACCTTTGACACGTTTGGTTTCAGTAGAGGCGCCGCTGCGGCACGGCATTTTGCAAACGAAATCGTCCGTTGCAAACAAGGGCCATTGGGAGAAGTGTTTAGAAGTAACCCCAAAGGTTTCAGCTCCAGCTTTGGCAGCCAATACAACAGCGAAATCATCATGGGTTTTGTCGGCCTGTTTGATACTGTTCCCTCTGTCGCGGGCTTTACAAATATGGGCGATATCAAAAGCCCGGTGGCTCCTGGCATTAACCTGTACCTGGACCGAAAATACTTCACCGATGTCGTGCAACTGACGGCTCGTGATGAACATCGTGCGAATTTTGCGTTGAGTAGTGTCGTTCCTGCGCATCCGGAAATTCCCCTGCCCGGTGTGCATTCCGACATTGGAGGTGGTTATCGCGAGGAAGTGGAAGAGTGTGTATTGGTGAGCCCAATGCAGGCCCTCACAATCAGTAAAGGTGAAGACATTCGTACCACCTCCATTTATCGAGACGCCCTTCAAGAGAAAGCCAAGTGGATTGCTAACGGCTGGCCAGATGCAATGCTGGAGGTTGTTACTCCCGCGCCATCTGAGTTACCGGTGGCGGAACAAGATCGTTTGGGGGGCAAAAAAGTCCGAGCCTATGCGGGCTTGCAACTAAAAAGATCGGTGAGTGGAAAGTTGTCGGTGGTATCTCTGCGCTTGATGCACAAGTTGGCGAAGGAGAAAGGCGTCCAGTTTGATGATGTTCCGCAAACTCCTGAGTACGCTGTCCCGGCAGAGCTTCAATCGTTTTGTGACAACGTCCTCGCAGGTCAGTACAAACCATCACCTGAAGAAGAAAGGTTGCTTAGGCTTAAGTACATCCACATGTCTGCTAACTGGAACAACCCGATTGGCGGCAGCCGCGAACGTGGGATGAAAATCCGCTACACCAATGCTCCAACGGATGACGGAGTCCGTGTTCGCCACCCACATATTGCTGACCCAGGCTGGAGATTATTTTGATGCGAGCAATCGTCATTTTGTTGTGCGCATTGCTGGCGACAGGTTGTCAGGCAACTGAGCCATTGTCGGGCAAGGACGATCCGAAAAATCCTTGGTGGAGTCTCAGTTTCAACGAGCCGTTCTACATGAAGGTTTGGGTAGAGGACAGCGCTGTTGAAGACATCAATGGCAAGCTGTTCAACCGCACGGGCGGAGGTCGTGCATCCGGGGGAGAGCCCGAGAATGGAACCGAAGCGGCGCGTGGATGGGGTGAGCATATCGGTGGCAGTATTCGGGGAGTGGTCGGCGCTGACTTGCCTAAGCGCATATACGTACGTTGGCAGTCCATCGTCGAGCCACAAACCTATCATGCGTGGGTGGATATTCCCGAAGAGGCGCGTCAAATGATGCACGCCTCTGTGAACGAGCGTTGCGCGACGAGACCGCAGGAAGCTGCCAATTACCGGGCGGCGATGTATGTCGGATTGGCTCCCGGCGGCATTGTGCAAGTGTGGGTAGAGGATAAATGCCTGAAAACGATCAAGGTCGCACGGGCCCAGGCTGAGATAGAACCGTTAGGACCGAGTCAGGGAAAGAGCGAAGGGAAGTATGCCTATCCAGTCAGTGAAAAGGCGAAGCGCTACATCGAACAATTCGGCATCCCGTACGGCAGTTGGTAACCCCCCCCACACAAACAAAAACGGGCGCCTATCAAGGCGCCCGTTTTCATTTCGGCATAACGCAATCAAGCCTCACTAATCTGACTGACACTCGTCACCTGCCCATTCCAGACCATCTCGTAATGCGCCGCCTGAATCACCGATAAAACCGGTTTCGGCGTCATCAGCGCCCAGCAATCACTGCCGTGCCTTCGCACCGAGTGGTAACGAAGCCCAGGACACCCCGCCTCTTTGACTGACTTCCCTAAACGACGGGAGTGCGTGTAATCGTCCGGATCGTAAACAGGGTCGGTAATCGAAAGGGATGTCGCATCTTTCATCCCGACCTCTACAAAAGAGCAGGACAACCCGCGGAAAACGAACCGCTCGTAGTTGAGGCTCGGGACATTCGACCAATACAGGCTCTGATGATGCTTCACTTCTGCCAGTGCCGTTTCCAGGGTGTCCGCCAGATACAACACTCCAAAACTGCCATCGCTGAACCGCGAGCCTGCCGGGTTGACGTGGGTAAAGGGGGCCGTCGCATAAGAGCAGCCCGGAATGCCGAACGGAATTTCACTGCGGCGAATCAGCTCAAGGCGACCCACTTCATTTTTCAGCCTCGGGTTGGTGAGCTCCTGGATCTGATACAGCACTTCAAACGCGTCCGCGTCTGCCACGTCATCAAACAATGCCACCGGGGGGAACTTGGAATTGACCAGTCGATAGGCCTGCAATGGCTCGCCGGCAAGTGCTGCCAATTCGCTCAGCCTCACCATTGCGCGCCCCGCAGCACGTCGATGCGCCGGAAGGTTTCATACAAGGAAATCATATCGCCCTGAGCCATGATCTCGAGCGGGGAGCGGCCGTTGAAGAATTCGTTGTCGTTGGTCATCGACGGGAAGCCGTAGACGTTTTCCGGGTTGTCGAACACCAGGCGCAGCGCCGCGTGGATGTTGAGCACGAAACTGATGCGCTGCATCTGGTCCGCGTCCAGCGCCACCGCCCACTCGGGATCGCGTTGGCGGGCGCGGGTGTAGGTGCTGCGGGAGATGCGCAGGATTCGGCAAGCCTGATCGCTGGAGGCGCGCCATTTATCGAGAATGCCGACAGCGGCGCGCAGGCCGGTTACGCACTGGCTTTTGGTGAAGGCTTGTTGCTGGAGGGCAACGGCCATGTTCATGACCTCAAATTGAATCTATAGATTCAAAATTAGGTAAAAAGCATCTGTAGAGCAAGTTCGTTGCGACCAGTGGTGGCTGCTATCGTAATAAGCCTTCCGGTCACACGAATTCAGAGGAGGCGCACCATGGACTCTTTTACCGGCGGTTGCCTGTGCGGCAATGTGCGAATTGTGGCATCCGGGCGGCCATACCGGGTCGGCCTCTGTCACTGTCTCGATTGCCGCAAGCATCATGGCGCGCTGTTTCACGCCTCCGCGATATTCCCCGAGAGTGCGGTGACGATCACCGGCGAAACCCGCGACTATGCCGGGCGTTTTTTTTGTCCGCGCTGTGGCTCCTCGGTTTTCGCCCGCACCGACGACGAAGTCGAAGTGAACCTGGGATCGCTGGATGCCCCTGACCAACTGACGCCCACCTATGAAAGCTGGATCATTCGCCGCGAGCAGTGGTTGCCGCCGTTTCCGCTGACCCGACGCTACGAACATGACCGCGAAGGCTCGGGACGTTTTGAGGGGTAGCCCCGAAACCTGTAGGAGCTGGCTTGCCAGCGATGAGGCCCACGAAATCAACGCAATGTTCAAGGCCCAATCGCCAGCAAGCTGGCTCCTACAGGATCTGTGTACTTCGGCAGGCATCAGAGTTGTGAATGCCACCGACCAGACACCCCGGAACCTGTAGGAGTTGGCTTGCCAGCGATGAGGCCCATGAAATCAACGCAATATTCAAGGCCCAATCGCCAGCAAGCTGGCTCCTACAGGGGTTGTGTTCTACCAGCGGCATCAGCGTTGTGAATGCAATCGACCAGGCACCCCGGAACCTGTAGGAGCTGGCTTGCCAGCGATGAGGCCCACGAAATCAACGCAATGTTCAAGGCCCAATCGCCGGCAAGCCGGCTCCTACAGGGGGTGTGTTCTACCAGCGGCATCAGCGTTGTGAATGCCACCGATCAGACACCCCGAAACCTGTAGGAGCTGGCTTGCCAGCGATGAGGCCCACGAAATCAACGCAATATTTAAGGCCCAATCGCCAGCAAGCTGGCTCCTACAGGGGCTGTGTTCTTCGGCAGGCATCAGCGTTGTGAATGCAACCGACCAGGCACCCGGGAATCTGTAGGAGCTGGCTTGCCAGCGATGAGGCCCTCGCAATCAACGCAATATTCAAGGCCCAATCGCCAGCAAGCCGGCTCCTACAGGATCTGCGGTGTCACGAAACCAGTGATTGCAGCTTTTTCATAATCCCGACGCTTGGATCTGTGTTTTTGGCTGAGCCGGATTGTTCGTTGTCAGATCCATCTGTCACCACACCCGCGAGGATTTCAGCCAGGTTGTGGAAATGCCCGGTCTTTTTCTCGGCGGGGTCCAGGCTCGAGCTCTGATTCAGCGCCGCCTCCAGCGACAAATGCTGGGACAGCCACTCCGGCTTGGCTTTCTCTTCGGGGCTCATGTTGTCCATGAAATCCAGGGCGGCGCGGGCCCGACCGTAAGGGTCGTTGATAAACGGGTCTTTCCAGTTTTTTTGCTGGTCCGCCGGGCCACTGTAGTAACCGGTGGCGAGGCGCGCCTGTTGGCGCATCAAGGCTTGTGCCGAGGCTTGTTCCTCTGCGGTGAAGGTCCCGCCCTGATTGGTGGCGACGGCGTTCAGCGAGCGTCGATCCAGATCGCCCATCAGTGCATTCCGGTCTTCATCGCTGCTGGTGTACGGTTTGCCGCTGGCTTTCATCAGCGCGTATTTTTCATCCATGCGCTTGCGGGCATCCACGGCCACTTCGGCAAACGTCTTGTCCTTGGAGCTGGAGACCGCGCCAGGCTTGGAGGCACCGAGGACGAGTGCGTCGGCGTTCATGCCCGAACGCACCGGAAAGAACGGCGCGTTGCCGGCGATCGAATTGCTGTAGGCGGTGGAGGTGCTGGACAGGCTCACCGAATCGTCGTTCGGTGTCTTGGCCGGATCATCCTGAGCCACGCGTTGCTGTTGCGCAGCCGCCGCAGCCTTCGCCTCGGCGGCAGAGGTGTAGGCCGACATCGCCGCATTCGTTGAAGTCGAAGTTGAAGCAGTGATCATTGTTCTTCCTTGACGAGAGCGGCTCGCAAATGGCCGCATTGGATCGCTTTGTATCGGACAAGATACGCAGTATTTGTGAACCTATCACTCATGCATGCGTATCAACACAACTGGCGAGTCAGCGGGTAGGTGACAGCTCGTCGCTGGCCAGGGTCCGATCCACCAGGCGCAGACTGTTGCGTCCGCCGCGCTTGGATTCGTAAAGCGCGGCGTCGCCTTGCTCGATCAAGGCGGCCAGGCTCGACGGCGGCTGGTCGAACAGGTTGGCGCCGATGCTCAAGGTGACCGGTTCAGGCGTGGTGAATGCCTGTGCGGCGGTCTGGTGAAACCGGTCCCGCAGCGCGTTGCCCAACCCGACGACTCGCTCACTCGATGCGTCATTCAGCAGGATGACAAACTCGTCACCGCCCAGCCGGGCCGCCAGTGCACCGCCGGGCAAAACCGCCCGAATCATCTCGCTCAGCGAAACCAGCAATCGATCGCCGGCCGTGTGGCCGTAGAGGTCGTTGACCAGTTTGAAGTTGTCGATGTCGATCAGCAGCAGCGCGCCCGGTCGCGTGCCCGAGACGTTCTCCAGCAGGCGCGGTGCCCGCACTTCGAGGGCGCGGCGGTTGTACAGAGCGGTCAACGGATCGCGTGCCGCCAGCCGTTCAATCCGTTTCTCCCGCCGGTAGCGTTCGGTGCCGGTCATCGAGAGCGCGATCAGCATGATCGCCATTGCACCCTCAACCAGCGAAATCTGGATGATCTCGCCACGAAAGGCCGCCAGATCGATCAGCGTGCCTGGCACGACCACCGATATCGCCTTGGCCAGATAAAACAGCCCGTGGGTCAGCAGCACATAACGCAGTTGCACCGCGCCCACGCTCAAAGACTTGCCATGAGGGCGCAAGAGGAAGCTGGCCCTGAGCGTCGGCAGGGCGACCAGCAGCGAATTGGCCACCAGCATGATTTTCGACCACGACGCTTCGTCCGGCAGCAACAACATGGCAAACCAGGCTGCAAAAATCAGGTACCAGGCACGAGACAGGCGCACCTGCGTAAAACGCGCGACGCCCAACAGGAACAGAAAGTGCGCCGTCACCAACAGGCCGTTGGCGAACCAGATACCGATCAGCAATAGGCCACTGATGCGCAGCAAGGCGAGGGTCGAACCCACGGTGATCGTGGCAAATCCTGCGCTCCAGAACAGCAGCGAGGGTTCGCGAATGCTGCGCCACTCGATCGCCAGATACAGCGCGGCGGCGGCTGCGAGGGCGATAGAGAGTGTCAACATCGTTGGAGGGTCGAGCGCCATAGCCGGACGGGTCTGCCTGATCTGCGGGAGAGGGCTGTGATTGTAGCGTTCAAGACTGTTTTTCGCAGGGCTCGTCATCCGTATATCGCACTGTCGATTTCCCGGCGTCTCGTTCGACTACGGTTAAGGAATGCGCCTGATCGTCGGTGTTTCCTGCAAGAGCGCTGTCACGAAGACCAACCGGGAGAAGACCATGCGCACGCTCACTGTTGCCGCTTTCATCAGTCTTGATGGCGTTATTCAAGCACCCGGCGGACCCGAAGAGGATCCCGGCGGCGATTTCCGTTTCGGTGGCTGGATCGTGCCTTACGCCGACGAAGCCTCCGGCCAGGCCATCAACGAGCTGTTCGCGCAGCCGTTCGAGTTACTGCTGGGGCGGCGCACCTACGACATTTTCGCGGCGTATTGGCCCGGCAAAAACGGCCATCCCATCGGCGACCTGTTCAACCGCGTGGCCAAGCACGTCGCCACGCATCGACCCGATACGCTCGACTGGCAGAACAGCCGTGCACTGAAAGGCAACCTTGCCGACGCGATACGCGTGCTCAAGCAGCAGGACGGCGCCCGTTTGTTGACCCAGGGCAGCAGTGATCTGGTGCGCCAATTGCTGGCCGCCGGGTTGGTCGACGAGCTGCGGTTGATGACGTTTCCCGTGGTCCTGGGGCGTGGCAAGCGCTTGTTCGGCGACGATGCGCTGGCGTCGGCGTTCACTCTGGCGCACTCGATCACCACGCCAGCGGGTGTATTGATCAGCCGCTACGAACGCAGCGGCGAAGTACGTACGGGAACGTTCGAAGACGTTGACTAGGAAAAACCGCCACCTTCTTTTGGAGAACAAAAATGGTCAGCAAAAACACGATTTGCCTGTGGTATGACGGCGCCGCGCTGGACGCCGCGACGTTCTACGCCGAAACATTTCCGGACAGCGCGGTGAACGCTGTCCACCGCGCCCCCGGCGACTATCCGGCGGGCAAGAAGGGCGACGTCCTGACGGTCGAGTTCACGGTGATGGGCATCCCGTGTCTCGGGCTGAACGGCGGGCCGTCGATCAAGCACAACGAGGCCTTCTCGTTTCAGGTGGCGACCGACGATCAGGCCGAGACGGACCGCTTGTGGAACGCGATAGTGGGGAACGGCGGCGAAGAAAACGTCTGCGGCTGGTGCCGGGACAAGTGGGGTTTGTTCTGGCAGATCACCCCTCGGGTGCTGACGGCGGCGATCACCGATCCCGATCCCGCCGCGGCCAAGCGTGCATTTGAGGCGATGATGCAGATGGGCAAGATCGACGTCGCGGCGATTGAAGCGGCGCTCAGGGGTTAGCCGGGTTAAACAAGCCACGAGGGTGAGTTTCACCCTCGTGCCACCGCCGGCACCTCTGTTTGCTTCTCGCCCGATGAAACATCGTGCAGGGAGATCTTCGAAGTTTCCGGCAACGCCAGGCCGCCAACCAATGCCAGCACTGCAATCGCAATCAGATAGAACGCCGGCGAGAGATTGCTGCCGGTGGTACTGATCAGCCAGGTCGCCATCAGCGGCGCGGTGCCACCGAACAGGGTGTAGGCCATGTTGTAGGTGATCGCCGATGCGGTGTAGCGAGTGCGCGTCGGGAAGGTTTCCGAGAGCAGGGCGGCGGTCACCACGTTACACAACACGGCGCCAATCGCCAGGAGCATGACGCCAACGATGGACGCTGCGAACGAGCCGGAACTGGCCATCATGAACGATGGATACACCGCCACGATTAGCAGCGCGCAGGCCGTCATCACCGTCATGCGCCGCCCGACCCGGTCCGAAAACAAGCCGGCCAACGGGCACATCAGTGCGGCGAAGATCAGTGCAATCAGCGACACCAGCAACGCCGTTGCGCGACTCAGGCCGCCCGCGACCTGCAAGTAAGTCGCGAAGTAGGTGGTGAACATGTAGAACGACAGGGCCGTCAACGAGATGAACGCACCCAGGCAGCAGATGGCCGAGCCATGGTTGCGCAGGGTCTCTTTGAGCGGTGAGTGCGCGACGGCATGTTGCTGGGTGACGGCTTGGAACGCCGGGGTTTCATCCATTTTCCAGCGCAGGTAAAGACCGACCAGGCCCAGTGGCGCGGCAATCAGGAACGGCAGGCGCCAGCCCCAACTGCCCATGGCTTCGGCCGACAATGACGCCTCAAGTGCGTAAGCCACCACGGCTGCCGATGCAAACGCGGCAAAGGTCGACACCGGAATGAAACTGCCATACCAGGCTCTTTTATCGCTGGGGGCATGTTCCATCAGATAGGCGCAGGCACCGGCATATTCGCCGCCCGCGGAAAAACCCTGGGCGCAGCGGATCAGGCTCAGCAACACCGGCGCCGTGACACCGATGGCGGCGTAGGTCGGCAACAAACCGATCAGGGTCGTCGCGCCCGCCATCAGCAGGATGGTCATCGCCAGGGTACGCTTGCGACCGATCCGGTCACCGAGCATGCCGAAGAAAATCCCGCCCAGAGGCCGAAACGCAAAGGCCACGGCGAATACCGCAAAGGTTTTCAGCAGCGCAGCGCTGGCATCGCCGCTGGGGAAAAACTGTTGGGCGATGGTCGTCGCCAGAAAGCCGTAGACGGCAAAGTCAAACCACTCGACGAAATTGCCGATGCCGGCGGCGACAATCACTTTTCTCAGGGTTTGCGGGCTGACCTGCTCTGTCGCGGCGCTTGTCATGCTGAACCTCGATGTCTCATGGGTTTAGCGTTCGATTATCGCGGCAGTCGCTGAAACGTCTCAGCTCAAAAGTGTCGTCGGCATAGTCAGGACCGACTCAAAAGTGCGCCCAGGCCTCAGCGCAAACTCCACGACACCCCTACATACGCCGCCATACCTTCGCCCGGCGTCGACCGTGCCGCGTCCAGACCTTTGTCGTCGTAGCCCGGCGTGACGGTGGCGGCGTAGTGCTTGTTGGTCAAGTTGCGTAGGTCCAGCCAGGTCTGCCAGTCGCCCTTGGGGGCGTTGTAGCCCACCGTCGCGCCGAACAGTGCGTAAGGGTCGGCGTAATAGCTGTTGGCGTAATCGACCGCAGTTTTCGACACCCACTGCGAATTGAGCCCGGCGAAGAAACCCTGGGGCCAGTCGTAGCGCAGTTCGCCCTGGTAGTAGTGCATCGGCAAGCCCGGCAGGCGGTTGTCGCCGAAGCGGTCGTCGTCGCGGTAGTGGAAGTCGCTGAAGGTGTAGCTCTGGCGCAAGCTCAGTTGGCCGCCATCGCCGGACGACCACAGGTTGCTTTGCAGGCTGGCTTCCACGCCTTGGTGCACGGTCGGGCTGGCGTTGAGTTCGTAAGGCGTCACGGCATTGGCATCCGGCAACACCGAGAGCAATTCGTGCTGCACCTGAGCGTAGTACCAGGCCAGGCTCCATTGCCCCATCGTGCTGTCGCCGCGGCCGCCGAGTTCCAGGGTGGTCGCGGTCTGGTTTTGCAGCTTGACCGGATCGCGCTGGGCGCCTGTGGCGACACCGCTGCCTGCCGGGAAGCGAATGTTGGAGCTGTAGATCAGCGACCACGGGTGCGGCGCTTCGACCGAGCGGCTGAGATTGCCGAACAGCTGCAAGTCCGGTGTGAGTTGGTAGCGCAGGCCCACGCGTGGTGCGTAGTCCCAGTCGTTGAGGCTGGTTTTGCCGCCACCTTCAGGGAAGGTCACGGCGCTTTCGCGGCGGGTGTAAATGGCGGCGAGGCCGGTGGTCAGCCACAGGTCGTCGGCGATCTCCAGGTCATTGCCCATATGCAAGACCGTGTCTGAACCCTGGTAGGTGAAGTTGCGAATGGGCGTGCCCGGCGCATAGCCGGCGGTGTTGCCGGTGGGGATGCGCACTGATTCGCTGGCGCCGGCATTGGGCAAGTGCTTCGTCACGCGCAGGCCCAGCGTGCTATGGCTTTCCAGGCCCCAGAGGGTGTCGCGACGCTTATAGTCGAAGGTGCCGCTGACGTCCGTGTACGCCACCTTCAAGCGGTTGGGGCCCTCACGCAAGTCCATCGGGTAGTCATGGTAGACAAGACCGGTCTGGATACTCGAATCGTCATCGATGTAGTAGGTGGTCTTGTTGCCGAAGAAGGTGCTGCCCGGTTGTTCGCGACGGTCGTCCCGCGCCACGTAAGCGGGGTTGGCGGCCCGTGGGTCGTGCTCGATGGAGTGCTTGGTCACCCGCCCGGCGAGGTCGTTGTCGGTCTGGCGATAGCGCAGGTAGAAACGCGTTTCCAGCTTCGGGTTGAAGCGATAGCCGAAGTTGGCGATGACGCCCTGGCTCTCGCTGGCCGTGTGATCCTGATAGCCGTCGGCGCGCGCATCGGTCGTGGACACGTAGTAGTCGAAATCCCCCAGCACCTGCCCGGAACTGACCTGACGCTGCTGATAACCGTGGCTGCCCATAGCGTAGCGCACTTGCAACAGCGGTGCGTCGTAGCCGGTGTGGCTGATGTAATCGATGGCTCCGCCCAAGGCCAGCGCGCCCCTGTCGAAACCGTTGGCGCCGCGCAGCACTTCCACATGATCGAGCCACAGCGGCTCCAGCAACTCGTAGGGCGTGCCGCCCGGGCCGGTCAGCGGCAGACCGTCGAGCATGGCGTACAGCCCCGAGGCATGGGCGCCCGGTGCACGGTTGATCCCCGAGCCACGGATCGAAATCTTCACCCCTTCATTGCCCGCAGACTGGGCATAGACCCCCGGCTGATAGGCCAGCACATCCTGGTTGCTGGCCACGCGGCCCTGAAGGGGGCGGCGCATATCGACCACATTGGTGCCGCCAGGCACCTGGGCAAGCCGGGCCTCGGCGTCCTCGATCGTCTGGTCTTCGCCGCGCTGCTCCTCAGCCTGAATCAGCACCTGTCCCAGCTCCAGGCCTTGGGCCTCCTCGGCCATGGCCGGACAGGCAAGCGCCAGCCCCAGCAGCGCAGCGGGCAGGGAATTGGGCGAGGGCATGAGAGAACTCCAGACAGATAGAAACGGGCAGTGAGAACTGCGACGTATGAACTAACGAATGGAACACATGGCAATTTTGCTTTTTTGCGAGGTCAACGTTCATCCGTTTCGGTGCAGCCATCCTGACCCTGCGCCGACAGGCTGCCGCACAAGAGAAGTGCGCCTATCCACGAATGCCTGCTGCGGTGGCTTTCCTGTTCGTGATCACGTCACTTTTGCTCGGCGATCAATCCTGAAAGAACTTCAGCTGAGGTGGTGGTGTGCCGAAAATGGTGGGTCCAGAGGCTGATACCCAGTTGCCCGGAGCGGTCCAGGGATGAACCCACCGTGAGGTCGGTGACGAGCGTCGGATAAAGGCCGGCGTCAAACAGTGCAAAGCCTGCGGCCAGGACACAGGTATCCGTCTGGATACCGCAAACCAGGACGCGGTCCGGCTTCAGGCGCTTCAAATAGTCCATGGTCTCTGGCGACGGTGCATAGCCGTGCTTGACGAAAACCTGCTCTGTTTTTACCGCGCTGCTGTCGAGCGCCGCAGGGTGCCAGCCGAGCTGTTGATGGAACGGCGTGCGCTGCTCGTCATGCAGCTCAACGGTCGCCACCGCCGGGACAACGTCCGCGAGTTTTTGAATACCCTTCACGAGCCATTCAGGCGGCGAGAAGGTGGATTGAACATCCACAACGAGAAGAACTTGGCGCATGGTCTGGATTCTCCATTCGGCGCGCTACATTATCACCCCGTGCACTCAGCGCCAGTGCACAGCAGGTGTCTGATTGACAGGACTGCTACTCATATCAAGGAGACACCAAGATGGTCGAAGAGATTTTGAAATCGAAGCTGGTCAATTTTCTGGTGCCCGACGCCCGAGTGGACTACGACACCGTGAGCGATCTGTACGACGAGGCGGGGAGTGGCGATGTGGACGCGCTGGCCGATGTGCTTGAGGTCTTCAGGCACGCATACGGAGGACTTTGGGTTGGCGGGAAGGTGGAGGTGACTCACTCCGTGGTTCGCTTGAGCGCCAATGCCCTGAACCGTGCCATTCAGGATGGAACGATGGATATTGAACTCCCGCTGACATTGGTCCGCAAGGTCAGCGTGGAAGGTGGGTTTGTCACGAAGATCGTCCGACTGGACACCGACGTTGGCAGCGTTAAATTCCGCTGTTTTGGTGCGAAGGACGTCGCCTCGCTGATCGAGAGAATGACCCACTCGACAGCTTCGATCCTCGCTCGGTAAGCAGGCGTTGTGGAAGGTGCCAGCGCCGCTGGAGAGTGGCGACAATGCCACTCTCGTTCGCCAGCCTGTGCAGTGTTGGTGTGGGGCAAAAACCCTGTGCAATGCTGGCCTTGTCACTGGCTTAACCCAACAGCTGCTCGCCGAGCAAAACGACCGCGAAGATGATCATGGCCGTTCCGGAGAAACGACTGACACACCGGGCCGCGGCGGGGCGTGCTTGCAATACGGCCTGTGAGCCGAATCCCACGAGCAGATAAATCACGCCACAACTGACCGTGTGGATGAGCCCCAGCGCAATCATCTGCATCGGCACAGGCCAGGCCGCTGCCGCGTCGGTGAACTGAGGCAGCAGCGCCAAAAACAGCAAAAACACTTTCGGATTCAGCCCGCTCACACAAAGCCCCTTGATCGCCCAACGCTGCCAGGAGCCCGGCGCCTGAGCATCATCTGAGTGCGGCGTAGCGGGGCGGGCGAGCATGTTGATACCCAACCACAGCAGATAACCGGCCCCGGCAACGGTCAGCACCGACAAGGCAACGGGGTGGTTGGCCACCAACGTGCCGACGCCCGCGGCAACGATCATCGTGGCAATCAAATGACCGGACAACAGCCCGCCCACGGCGGGTATCACGACCCGGCCCTTCAACCCCGCCGAAATCGCGTAAGCCCAATCTGCCCCCGGCGTGATGACGAACAGAATCGACACCGCCCAAAAAGCCACGAAAACACTCAAGGTCATGGCGCTAACCACTTCTGCTGCTGATACACCGTGCTCTGCATCGTCCTGCTCCGAAAAATATGGATGCGAGGAAGAATAAGGAAATCTTGTTAGAATTTACTTTCAAAGATGATCATCAGAGTGCGTAGAGTTGGGAGAAAATTCGAAATGGACAGGATTGATCGCAATATTCTTTCTGAGCTGCAAAAGGACGGTCGCCTGTCGGTCACCGAACTCGCCGAACGCGTGGGCCTGAGCCTTTCCCCTTGCCATCGACGTGTTCGAGCATTGGAGGAGTCGGGTGTGTTGCTCGGCTACCGAGCCCAATTGGACCCAAGCGCATTGGGCCTTAACTTTTCCGCAATGGTGTTTGCCACGTTGCGCGAGGGCGACCGCAAAGCGGTCGAGGCGTTCGAGACGGCGCTCGTCGACATCCCGCAGGTGGTCGATGCCCAGCGGTTGTTCGGCGAACCGGATTATCTGCTGCACGTCATCACTCAGGATTTGCCGGCCTTTCAACGGCTCTACGATGAAAGCCTTTCGACCTTGCCCAATGTGCAGCGGCTGACGTCGACGCTGGTCATGAAACGGGTGGTGCAGGACAGGCCTTTGCCCCTGTGATGAGAGAGGCGGGGGAATGGGAAGCACACGATCCCGCGTGGATTTCAGGATGGTCGATGAACACGTAATGCTGGCTTAATTCATGTCCGGTGTTATCGCCTGCGTCGGAACCTGACGACGGGTTGCTGACGACTCAAATCCCATCGTAAGAGCCATTTGCAGCGACTACACTCCAGCCCATGAAACGCTATCTGCGGTTTTGCATCATTTTCATGATCAGCCTGGCGCTTCCCCTCAGCGGGATGGCGGGCGTTCAGGCACCGACAGAACCGTGCCCCATGAAGACGATGGGCATGGCGATGATGGACGGCATGGGAATGGACTGCTGCAACGACATGAAAAGCCCCACCGAGCACGGCAAGCCTTGCAAACCAGGCCAGGAATGCAAGACGGGCGGCATGCTGCAAGTCTCGATTATCAAGCCTCCCGTCACCGTATTCAGCCCCGTAGCGCTTTCCTTCTTTAGCGATTCCCTGCCCGTGCAAACCCCGTCCGGGGTATGGCGACCGCCCCGCGTTTGATTCCTGTCCCACATCGAACCTCATTCCGCATTAGCGGGATGACCTGGCTGTGCGCATGTCTTTTGACGCGCGCAGTTGATGATCACAGGAATCGTAGACATGAACTCCAAGTGCTATTGCACAGGCTGGCCCCTCGTGGTCGGCCTGGCGGCAAGCGTACTGGCATTGCCGAGCTTCGCTGCCGCACTGACACTCGATGAAGCGTTGCGGCTGGCCGAAAACAATGCGCCGTCACTGACCGCACAAGACGCCAGGATTCAGGCTGCCAGCAGCGCAGCCATCCCGGCGGGTGAACTACCTGATCCCAAGCTGCTTCTGGGGGTGCAGAACTACCCCATAGGCGGTCAGGATCGCTGGAGCCTCGACGAGGATTTCATGACCATGCAAATGGTTGGGGTCCGGCAGGAGATGCCGAATAGCGACAAACGCAAAGCCCGTATCGAGGTCGCCGATGCGGCTGTTGATCGCGCCGCCGCCGAGCGTCGGGTCGAACGTCTGAAGGTCCGCCAGTCCACCGCGCTGGCCTGGATCAGCAGCTATTCCATCGAGCGTAAAGATGCGTTGTTCCAGGACTTCTACAAAGAAAACCGCCTGCTGAGCGATACCGTCCGGGCCAGGATTGCTGGCGGCCGCGCCCAGCCCGCCGATGCGGTGACACCCAAGCAGGAAGCCGCTCAGTTGGCAGAGCAGCAGGACGATCTGATTCTGCAGCGAGCCCAGGCCCGAGCCGCCCTCAAACGCTGGATTGGCTCAGCCGCCAACGACAAGCCTGTGGGCAGCCTGCCTGAATGGCCCGTCGATACCTCAAGCTACTCCCATCAACTGCAACACCATCCGGAGCTGGCAGCGTTTGCGCCGATGACCCGCGAAGCGCAAGCCAGGGTTCGTGAAGCCGAGTCGGAGAAGCAATCGGATTGGAGTTGGGAGCTTGACTATCAGCATCGTGGCCGACAGTTCGGCGACATGGTCAGCGTGCAGTTTTCCTGGGATCTGCCGTTGTTTCCTGACGCTCGCCAAAACCCGAAAATCGCAGCCAGACACGCTGAACTCAACCAGCTTGAGGCCGAGCGCGAAGCCTTGTCACGCGAGCACACCCAGCAACTGGAAAACCAACTGGCTGACTACGAGCGCCTGAATCGTGCCGTGCACCGAAACCATGAAAGCCTGTTACCGCTGGCCAAGGAAAAGGTCGAACTCAGCATGGCCAGCTACCGGGCCGGCAAAGGCGATTTAGACACCGTTGTGAGCGCCCGACGTGAACTCATCGAAGTTCGGCTCAAACAAATCGACGTGGAAGAGCAGCGCGCGCTGACCAGTGCACGTTTGTATTTTGCTTACGGGGAGGCCAGCCGATGAAACTTGAAAAATGGAACGGGGCATTGCTGGTTAGCCTTTCGCTGGCATTGGGTGTTGCCGGTGGTTACGGGGTCGCGCACCAGCGTATGAGCGCAGCGCCAAATGCCGTGGCGGAGCAAGACATCAATGCTGTGCCCGAACGCAAAGCCCTGTATTGGTACGACCCGATGTACCCGCAGCAAAAGTTCGACAAACCGGGCAAGTCCCCCTTCATGGACATGCAACTGGTTCCCCAATACGCCAGCGGCGCAGGAGATCGGGCGACTGTCAGTATCGACCCGGGGCTGACCCAGAATCTCGGGCTGCGTTTTGCGACTGTCACCCGTGGAACCTTTCATTCCAGCCTCGACGTGACAGGTGTCCTGGCGCTCAACGAACGTGATGTTGCGGTGATTCAGGCACGCACCGCTGGCTTTGTGGAGCGAGTCTATGCCCATGCTCCCGGAGATGTGCTGAACGCCAACGCGGCGTTGGCGGATATTCTGGTGCCGGAATGGGCTGCGGCTCAGACAGAGTTCCTTGCCCTGAAGCGTAACGGCGACGCTGAGCTGCTGGCGGCGGCCCGCCAGCGACTGCAGCTCACCGGAATGCCGGCAGCGCTGATCACTCAGATAGAGCGTAGCGGTAAGGTTCAGCCGTACCTGACGCTGACCAGCCCCATCGCCGGTGTGTTGCAAGCGTTGAACGTACGCACGGGCATGACCGTGGCGACGGGCGACACGCTGGCACGCGTCAATGGCTTGAGCAGTGTCTGGCTGGCCGTGGCCGTTCCAGAGTCGCAGACCGGATCGATCACAGTGGGGCAGACGGCCGAAGCACGGCTGCCAGCCTTTCCGGGGACTGTGCTCAACGGCGAGGTCAGCGCTATTTTGCCCGAGACCAGTGCGGACAGTCGCACCCTGCGTGTGCGGGTGGAACTGCCCAATCCGGACGGACACCTCAGGCCGGGTTTGACGGCGCAGGTGCGCCTGAACCGTTCGAGCGAACACAGTGTGTTGTGGGTGCCAAGCGAAGCGGTTATTCGCACGGGGCGGCGGGCCTTGGTGATGCTCGCCGAAGACACCGGCCACTACCGCCCGGTAGAGGTGCAACCCGGACAGGAAAGTGATGGCAAGACGGCCATTTTGAAAGGACTGGAAGAAGGCTGGAAGGTGGTTACGTCTGGCCAGTTCCTGCTGGACTCGGAGGCCAGCCTCAAGGGTATTGTTGCCAGCACTGAGGACGAGTCGCCACCCAGCGCAGCAGCCTCCGGTATTCATGAGACGGATGGGGACAAATCGGGGAGCCAGCCATGATTGCGGCCCTGATTCGTTGGTCAGTCGCCAACCGGTTCCTGGTGCTACTGGCGACACTGTTCGTCACGGCGTGGGGCATATGGTCAGTGCAGAGCACACCCATCGATGCGCTGCCGGATCTCTCGGATGTTCAGGTGATTATCCGCACTCCCTTTGCGGGGCAAGCGCCGCAGATTGTCGAGAACCAGGTGACCTATCCGTTGGCCACCACCATGCTCTCAGTGCCGGGAGCCAAGACGGTGCGTGGTTATTCCTTCTTCGGTGACAGCTTCGTTTACGTGCTGTTCGAAGACGGCACTGACGTGTACTGGGCCCGTTCGCGGGTGCTGGAATATCTGAGTCAGATACAAAGTCGGTTGCCGGCCAGCGCCAAACCGGCGTTGGGACCGGATGCAACGGGGGTGGGCTGGATCTATCAGTACGCACTGGTGGATCGCAGCGGTGGACACGACCTGGCGCAACTGCGCGCGCTTCAAGACTGGTTCCTCAAATTCGAACTCAAGACCCTGCCCAACGTTGCGGAAGTGGCCACGGTGGGGGGCATGGTCAAGCAATACCAGGTGCAACTCGATCCGCTGAAACTGGCCAGCCTCGGCATCACTCAGACAGAGGTGACCGAGGCTATCGGCAAGGCCAATCAGGAAACGGGTGGCGCGGTACTGGAGATGGCAGAGACCGAGTTCATCGTGCGCGCTTCCGGTTATCTGAAGACGCTCAATGACTTTCGGGCGATCCCGCTCAAGTTGGGGGCGGATGGTGTGCCGGTGACCCTTGGCGATGTCGCCACTATTCAGTTGGGGCCGGAAATGCGGCGGGGCATTACCGAACTCGACGGCGAGGGCGAAACCGTCGGTGGCGTGGTGATTTTGCGCAGCGGCAAGAACGCTCGCGAGACCATTGCGGCGGTCAAGGCCAAGCTCGACGAACTGAAAAGCAGCTTGCCGGCCGGAGTGGAAATCGTCACCACCTACGACCGCAGCAAACTGATCGACCGCGCGGTGGAAAACCTCAGCCATAAGTTGATCGAAGAGTTCATTGTCGTCGCGCTGGTTTGCGGGATCTTCCTTTGGCACTTGCGCTCATCACTGGTGGCGATCATCTCCCTGCCGGTGGGCGTGCTGATGGCCTTCATCGTCATGCGTTACCAAGGGATCAACGCCAACATCATGTCCTTGGGCGGGATTGCCATCGCCATCGGCGCCATGGTCGATGCTGCCGTGGTGATGATCGAGAATGCCCACAAGAAGATTGAGGCCTGGCACGCGGCCAATCCGGGGGAGGAACTGAAGGGCGAGCGTCATTGGCACGTCATGACCGAAGCAGCGGCAGAGGTCGGCCCGGCGCTGTTCTTCTGTTTGTTGATCATCACGTTATCGTTCATTCCGGTGTTCACCCTGGAAGCTCAGGAGGGGCGACTGTTCGGACCGTTGGCGTTCACCAAAACCTATGCGATGGCCGCGGCGGCGGGGTTGTCGGTGACCTTGGTGCCCGTGCTGATGGGGTACTGGATTCGCGGGCGAATTCCCGGTGAGCAACAAAACCCGTTGAACCGCTGGTTGATCAGGATCTACCAGCCGGCCCTGGAGGCGGTGCTGCGCCGTCCCAAAGTCACCCTGCTGGTGGCTCTGGTGGTGTTTGTCAGTGCGCTATGGCCGATGTCGCGCCTGGGCGGTGAGTTTCTCCCGCCTTTGGACGAAGGCGATCTGCTCTATATGCCTTCCGCTCTCCCGGGGTTGTCGGCACAGAAAGCTGCGCAGCTGCTGCAACAGACCGACCGCCTGATCAAGACGGTGCCCGAAGTCGAGCACGTGTTCGGCAAAGCGGGGCGTGCCGAAACTGCCACCGACCCGGCACCACTGGAAATGTTCGAAACCACCATTCAATTCAAGCCACACGAGCAATGGCGGCCCGGCATGACCCAGGAAAAACTGGTGGAAGAACTGGATCGCGTGGTTCGGGTTCCAGGGCTGACCAATATCTGGATACCGCCGATTCGCAACCGTATCGACATGCTTGCCACCGGCATCAAAAGTCCGATCGGAGTGAAAGTCGCCGGCACCCAGTTGACGGACATCGATGCTGTCACCCAGGCGGTCGAACGGGTGGCCAAAGGCGTACCCGGTGTCAGTTCAGCGCTGGCGGAACGCTTGACCGGCGGCCGCTATATCGACGTGGATATCGACCGCAAGGCCGCCGCTCGCTACGGGCTGAATATCGCTGATGTGCAGTCCATCGTGGCCGGCGCTATCGGTGGTGAAAATGTCGGGGAGACCATTGAAGGGCTCGCACGTTTCCCGATCAACGTACGTTACCCACGGGAGTGGCGTGACTCGCTTGGTGCCCTGGAGCAATTGCCGATCTACACGCCGTCAGGCATCCAGATCACCCTGGGGACAGTGGCCAACGTCAAAATCAGCGACGGCCCGGCGATGCTCAAAAGTGAAAACGCGAGGCCTTCAGGCTGGGTCTATATCGATGTGCGTGGCCGGGACATTGCCTCAGTGGTCGCTGATTTGCGCCGCGCCGTAAATGAGCAGGTCAAGTTGCAGCCTGGCATGAGCCTGAGCTACTCAGGACAGTTCGAGTTTCTCGACAGAGCCAATGCACGACTCAAACTGGTGGTGCCAGCCACGCTGTTGATCATCTTCGTGCTGCTTTACCTGACGTTTGCGCGCTTCGATGAGGCGTTGCTGATCATGGCCACGCTGCCATTCGCGCTGACTGGCGGGGCATGGTTCATCTATCTGTTGGGATTCAATCTGTCGGTCGCCACCGGTGTCGGCTTTATCGCCCTGGCCGGTGTTTCTGCCGAGTTTGGCGTGATTATGCTGCTCTATCTGAAAAACGCCTGGGCAGAACGTGAAGACCTCGGCGACAGCACTGAGCGCGGGCTGGTTGCGGCGATTCGTGAAGGCGCTGTGCAGCGTGTTCGCCCCAAGGCCATGACCGTGGCCGTGATCATTGCCGGCCTGTTACCCATCCTGTTGGGCAGCGGAACCGGCAGTGAAGTGATGAGCCGCATTGCCGCGCCCATGGTCGGCGGCATGATCACGGCTCCCTTGCTTTCCCTGTTTGTCATTCCGGCAGCCTATCGCCTGATGCGCCGCCGACATCTCGTCATTGAATCCACTCACCTTAAAGGAAACGTCGTATGAAACTGACCCATATTGCAGTGGCAGGTGCCTTGGTTGCATTGTCTTTCTTGGCTCGTGCAGAGGACATGCCGGGTATGAAAATGGACGGTATGGAGGGCATGCAGACAAAAGAGACAACGCAGGCGCCCGTCGCTAATGCCAGCGGAACGATCAAGGCTATCGATGCTGCCAGACACACGGTGACCATCTCCCACGGCGCAGTACCCGCCGTGCAATGGCCGCCGATGACCATGGCCTTTTCCGTGACGGATGATCAGCTCGCCGGGCTGTCGACCGGAGACCGTGTCTCGTTTGTTTTCCAGGTCGAGGGTGGCCGCGCGACGATTGTTTCAATCAAAAAATAGGGCCGCGGTGGTGCAAGTGGCCGGCACATTTTGTGTGCCGGTCGTAAGGACAGCTGACTTCAAGACGTGCGCGACTCACGTGTTGCGCTGCTCAAACCCATAGCCGTTACACCGATGCGCGAGAACACCAGCCACACAAACAGCAGCACACTGCAACCAACAAGAATGGAAGCGACGCCAATCAACGGCTCAATGGCCGCGACGCCCTTGAGCCGCAACGTCAGTGCGCCGAGCATTACCGGGACGCCAATGTTGTACATCCAGAACTGTGCGGCAGCCGCGCGCCCTTCGGTGATTGACGGGTGCGCTGTGCCGATGATGCCGAACAGGGCCATCGACACCCATCCCAACAGATTGACATGAGCATGTACCGCGAAAAGCGAGTGGTCGCCGGAAGCGCCCATCGCCACGCCCAGCATCACGCCAATGGCGAAGTAGAGGGCGGCGAGCCGAAACC
Organism: Pseudomonas sp. BF-RE-25; assembly: GCF_019956105.1. NCBI lineage: Bacteria > Pseudomonadati > Pseudomonadota > Gammaproteobacteria > Pseudomonadales > Pseudomonadaceae > Pseudomonas > Pseudomonas sp. BF-RE-25. The sequence goes on along the minus strand of NZ_JAHBDB010000034.1, from coordinate 29,830 downwards.
AGGTCCGTGAACGGGGGTTGTGATTCATGGCATTCACCTCATGCGCCCAGAGGCGCGCTCAATTGCTGAAATATAACGGGCGACCTCTTGTCGGTTGGTTGTTGCGTGCCTATTATGAGACTCAAGTCTCATGAATAGACAGAGTCTCATATATTCCATGTCGATCCCGAAGTCAACCCCGTCTGAACCCGGCGGCGATTTGCAAGGCCGCGCCAACCAGAAACTGCGAACGCGTCAGGCGCTGATCGATGCCGCCATCGCCTTGCGCGACGAGGGCCAAAACCCGACGGTTGCGCAAGTGGCCGAGCGCGCGATGGTCTCGCGCGCCACGGCCTATCGCTATTTTCCCTCGACCGAGGCATTGATCAGCGAGACGGCAGCGGATCGTGAAATGAAGCCGCTGGAGAGCTTCTGGCGACCGGGAGATGACCCGGTCAAGGGCATCGGCCTGGCCGCGAACGCGTTGAACAAACTCTTGATCGACGACGAGATCGGCCTGCACGTGATGGAACGTTCGTTCATGTCGGTGTGGCTCGAAAGCGAGACCCACGAGCCCCTGCGCCCTGGCCGGCGCATGAGCTACATCGAACCGATCGTCGACTCGCTGAAGGACGTGCTCTCGCCCCGTGCACGCAAACGACTGAAGCAGGCGCTGTCGATCGTTATCGGCACCGAGGCGTTGATCGCCGTGCGCGACATCAGTGGCGCGAGCGTCGAAGAATCACTCGACACCGCTGCGTGGGCGGCGAGGGCGCTGGTTCGACAGGCGTTGGCGGAGAATGAAGAGGCGCGGCGAAAGCGCAATTCCGTGTAGGTCGGGTTGCGGATTTCTTCTGCGCGACACTGAGTTGCCTGTGTTTGCTCAGGTAATGTAGGTGGCGGCTTTTGGCCGATAGTGGGCAGGAGTCATGCCGCAGAATAGCGATGTCAGATCTTTTTATAGTTGAACAAAAAACGGGCGCCTTCAGCGCCCGTTTTCATTCACTCCTTCGCCTGCGCCCGCAATCGCCGACCAATCACATCCATCAAGTCACAGCCGTCGCGCAACGGAATGGCAAGCAATTTGGAGAAGTCCGACAACACCACCGTGTCGCAACCAATCTCGGCACGAAAGGCGATGTTCTCCAGCACCTGAGTAACTGCGCGAATTCGGTAGTCAGCGACGGCTTGCAATACGTCGAGTGGAGCTTCGGTGTCGATGAGCAGGGAAGCCGGAACCAGGTCGATTCCAGTGAGGGGCATGTATCGATTCATTTGAAGATCTCTGTTTGATTGGCTCAAAGGCCGTCACTCAGTCGTCGCCAAACGATTTGTATGGTCAGCCCACCTCCTGCAACCACGAGCGATGAGCGGTAAAGCATGCTTGCGCTAATGTATCCGGGCTTATGGTCGGCAATGTTGCCGCCTGGCCCTTGATGAGTAGTCGCTCCTGCCTGTCCTTAAAAAGGGTGCCAGCTTCGAAAGCTGATTCGTTTGCCAGGTTTTCAAGCAGGAGTTGAGCTGTTTATCGTCATCATCTTGTCGTCGCAAAAGCCGGTAGTGAATGTCGATCAAGTCATGGATTGTGCGTTGTAGCTAACTCCGTGAGCTAAAACAGCCCATACGATCCTTGCCAATTTATTGGCCAAAGCGCAGGCAACTTTATTCGGGTGCTTTCGTATCAGCAGGTCTCTGCACCAAGTCCCCAAAGCATCGGTACGTTTATCTATGTGCACCAGAACGGCACGCGAGCCTTGAATCATAAGCTTTCGAAGGTATTTATCACCGCGCTTGCTGATGTTTAAAAGGACAGTTTGGTCGCCTGTTGAATACTGCCTCGGCACTAGTCCCAGCGAAGCGGCGAAGTCTCGCGACGAGTGAAAATTGGAAGCGTCGCCGACGTCGGCCAGCAGCGCGCTAGCGATGATCGGGCCGATGCCGGGGATGCTCATCAGGCGTGTTCCCGCATCATCAGTGTCCATTTGCTCTTTGATACTCCGGTCAATCGCCTTAATCTCGTCGTTGAGCCGTTTCATCTCTTCCAGTAGATGTTCAATAAAGGACTTCAGCTGCTGCGGTAACTCGGCGGCAGGGTCGTCTAGAATTTGGTGAACCTGATTCATGGCCGCTTTTGTTGCAGGCAATTCGATCCCGAACTCAAGCAAGAACCCGTGAATGCGATTTATCGTTTGAGTTCGGTGGCCTACCAACGCCTCCCGAAGACGGTGCTGGGTTGATAGCACCTGCTGTTCAACGGTTTTGATGGCAACGTAACGTGTTTTAGGACGGGATGCGGCTTCGCAGATTGCCTCAGCGTCGATGTAGTCGTTTTTGTTGCCGGTGACGTAAGGTTTCACATGTTGAGGCGCAATCAATTTCACTTGATGACCGAAAGACAAGAGCTTCCTGGCAAGCCAGTGTGAACCGCCACAAGACTCCATCGCTATGGTGCAGGGCTTCAGCCTCGCGGCAAACTCAAGCAAGCGGTTGCGATTGAATTTCTTGCGCAATACTTCCTTGCCTTTGGCGTCGTGCCCTATTAGATGAAAGGTGCTTTTTCCAATATCCAGGCCGAGCAAGTCCAAGATGTCCATGAGCGGTCTCCGCAAGTCAGTGAGAACCCCGATAAGTTTAGATTTAACGGGGGTCCCGTACTGGGCTGACCATCTCATTAGGGTGGCAGCTGTGCGCAGGTTGGCGAACCGGCACAGAGAACACCGGCAGACCCGAAGGCCTCCCGCGCACAGCCGCCATTACAGCGGCTTTGCGGGTGCGACGACCCCTGCAACAAAGCGTAGAGCCCTCGCATGTCGCCAAACCCGAATCGCCATTTTGGGCGACGGGGTGGACTTTAAGGTTCATCGGAACGGCGGGCAAGGTGAGGAGTTCCGAGGTTTGTGTAGGAATTTTTATAGCGTCCTAGGAGCGTTATGCCTCTTCCGTTGGCGAGTGTTATCGGCCAGAAGCAGCCACTCAAACACCGAAACCCTTGCCTAATGCCTTATCGATTAACGTAGCCTAAAGAGTTAACCGATCCGCCTTAGCCAAATACCGCTCATCGTGCAGCGGACATCGGATTTTATGGTATTCAGGCTGTATCACTCATGGAAGACAGCGCGCCGATACTTCTTCCGAAGGCCCACGAATTTTTCAGCAAACGGAGTCACCTACGTGGACGTCATCAATCAGTTACAACCCGAAGAGTGTGCAGGCATGGAGGATATTCGACGCGAAATCGATGCCCTTGATCAGGTTGTTATCAAACTGTTGGGCAAGCGTTTTCACTATGTACTGGCTGCTTCGAAGTACAAGACCTCAGTGACTTCGGTGCATGCTCCGGAGCGCTTCAAGGCCATGTTGGCGACACGACGCGAGTGGGCCGAGGCTGAGGGCCTGAGCCCGGATGCAATCGAGAAGATGTTCAGTGACCTGGTGAACCACTTCATTGCAGAAGAGATGAAACACTGGGCGGCGCATCAATCCCACACCTGACTTTAGTGTCCAAACTGTCCGCCATGGGGCGTCAACCACCCTTCCTGTCAGCTGCAATCGGCCAGAAGCAGCCGGTGGACGGAGCGATAGCAAATGAGTGGCTATGCTTGGTCTACTGCCGGAACTGATTGAGCAGATTGGGCTTTCCGTCCATGGTGTATAAACCCCTTCAGCGGTCACCCGACTGTCACAATGCCCGGCCTGGTCAGGGATAGACGACAGAAAAAGGAATGTTTTCCACCAAGCCCGTGAAGGCGTTATCACCCCACTTGGGGTCTATTTAGAGTTAGGCCCAAAGAGGAAGTCCGCCATGACTGTAGTCGATCGCCTCAGGTGTTTGCGCGTCGTTCTAGTTTTGGCTGGCCTCGCGTGCCTTGCTCTCTACCCACTTATGTTGTCCTGGCCGTCCGGCTGGGCCTGGCACATCGGTCACTCGGACTACCCGATGATGATCGTTGGTATCTACGCCACACTTGGCGTGTTCTTGATCCTGGCCGCACGCGATCCATTAGCCAATCTGAGCCTAATCTGGTTCACCGTGTGGTCTAGCGCCGTACACGGAGGAATCATGACCGTCCAGGCGGTCACCCAGCCGGGACAAATGGGGCACTTGGCAGGTGACGTGCCGGCGCTCTTCATCGTGGCGTTTGCCTTGGCCATCTTGACGCCCCGCTCGTAATTGACTGCTAGACCCCGATCACACAATGGGGCCTAAGAGCAGGTTTGACTGTCAGGATCGAGACTAGAGTCGCGTTTCTACGCAAAATTTTGGTCTGCAGATCAACCAACGCCGACAGATTTTACGTAGCAACGCAGCCTTCAAGACTGTGTCCACGCTTTTTCACAGAAAAAAGGGGGCAGAATTATTTCTGAAAAAATAAATCTGTCCCCTTTAAGCGCTTTACAGCGCTTTACGGTCTTTACGCACCTTTACGCAGTGCGCAGCGTTATGCGCCGTAGAGCGGCCAGCGTATTACCTTTCCGGGTTATGCGCCCTACAGGACTAACGATGGTTGCAATAGCGTTCGGTCAAGGACTGCACGCGGGTGACGTAGGATTGCGTCTCGGCGTAGGGAGCCCCCCGTTTCGCTCGACCACGATGGGGAATGGGGGGCGGATCTATTTTGAGCGCAGTAAATAAATCCCCCCCCATTATTCGTAATTATATCTTGTCCTCTAGCTTGGCCGCTTGAGGCACGGTGACCAGACTCTCTAATTTTTCTTTCAATTCATTCTTGGGTATCGCTTCGGACACTTTACTTACGATAGGGTGTGTTTTTAATCTAATTTCTCCAGTCACCTTTGCTAGCCTGAGGGCAATTGCCACAATCAGCGAAAGCGTTGACAGAATCTTAAGAAAAAGGAGATAGCTTTTATATGTGCTGGCAATTTTTCTAATATCCTGAATTGATTGCGCCTGATTTTCATATTCAGTAAATGCTTGTTTAAAATTCTTCACCTTTGCAGCAAGAACCTGGCTTTTTATTTTTCCAGTATCTACGTTTACTATTTCAAAATGCATAAAAATACTCGGATCTACTACAGTGCTTCTGGGTTTGGTAGGACGAATTATTTGAAACGTTTTGCAAGCATCCGCTAGCTCGGCACCTAAATTATTGGAATCTTCATCATTGTCCGCGGGAGGTGTTTGCAGGCAAATTGACGAACCGCTTAGCTCCGACGCGGCAATATTTAGATTCTGAGCATCAAGGCGACCGAAGCTTTCTTCCATGCTTAAGCTAGCCATTTTAGAATCCAAGCCAATCTGAATGAATTGGAGCATTAGCCCCATCGAGCCTATAGCTATCCAGACATAGTCGACTTTTTTCCAGCCAATATCATCCAGCCGCCTTAGATACGTACGGCTTCCAGAAACGTATAGCCAACAAAACAAGATATAAAGGCCCAAAATGCCTAATATCACGAAGAGTGTATAACCAATCATTTCGCAAACTAACGAAAAATCCATATCACACCTTTTCCTGTAGAAATAAACAGTCCTTTTTCGGCCGCGATATTGATAGCTTGAGCTCAATAAGTCCTTCGCATTAAAAAGTACAATCGAACTTTGCATTTGGACGTGGTTTTCACCGAGCAATAGGGTTGCGGTGGAGGACCAGCCCTGACATGGGGTGTTCTGCGGGGACGGCGGGCGTTCAATCGTTGGCACGGAAAGTAGACCTACTTTGGTACAAAGCAGCTATTGTCGACCGGTTGAATCCACAGCCAAAAGCGGACGTTGGTGGCAGGTGCTACGAGTTTGGCTGTCGGTGCCGGGCATAGAGTATTGAACCGCTCACTCCCGACGTTCCTCTCATTTGCAGTTCAAAAATATTCGGATACCCCTTGATCAACTCACTGAGTTTTTTATAACCATGGGTGCGGGGATCGAATTCAGGTCTCAATTTGCTGATGTTGGTGCCCAGCGCACCCAAGTGAGCCCAGCCGTCCTCGTCGGCAATGTCATCCAGGATCTTTGCAATGAAACTTACGGGTGCCTTGGGTAGCTTCTTTACCTCTAGGGTACTGGCGACTTTGACGGCCTGGATTGCGGCGGATGACTCGGGATCGGGTCGATCATGCCCATTGCTCGAAGCAACAAGCGCTTCACTGCGCAGCAATTCGGTATAGATGAACTTGTCGCAGGCTGACACAAACGGTCTTGGGGTTTTTTCTTCACCAAACCCGTAGACGGTCAAACCTTCTTCACGTAGCCGCGAAGCGAGGCGTGTGAAGTCACTGTCGCTCGAAACCAGGCAGAAGCCGTTGAAGCGTCGGGTGTACAGCAGGTCCATTGCGTCGATGATCAAGGCGCTGTCTGTTGCGTTCTTACCTTTGGTATACGCGAACTGTTGGATGGGCTGAATCGAATGGTCGAGTAGCACCTTTTTCCATCCACCCAACTGAGGACCAGTCCAGTCGCCATAGATCCGCTTGACGTTGGCGACGCCATACTTGGCGATCTCTTCGAACAAACCTTCAACAATTGCTGCGGGGGCATTGTCGGCGTCGATCAACACTGCCAAATGTTTTTGGGTGGGAGTGGGAGCGTGGATGGCCATGGGTCGTCCTTGAGTTGAGGGCTCCAACATACCGTTAAATCACGGATGAACAAAGGGGCCACGGCTTCGCGCTAGTGTGATGTTCGCGAAATAACTCTCTCCATACGTGCACTAGACTTCAGGTGCCATTCCTACCTTGGAGAACTCCTGGTGAGCGCCCTGAAAATTACGCACCGGCGAACACACGATGTAATGGAAGCTCAGGTACGTGGGTAAGTTATTTTGAAAACAGCATGATCGGGATGTCGGAGTATCGAATTCTGCACTAATACTGGAAATCAGCATGCGACATGCATTATGAGTACCTTAATATTAGGATCTAGCGATAAACATCCAGACGAAGAAAATAAGCTCTAGTACAACCAGAACGGCCAGCGCCTTATTAAAAAATTTGAATGCTTCACCTATAGGCTTTCCTGTGGCCTTTCTGTAATCGACAAATGAGTGGGTCGCGAATGCTAGTGCCGGTATAAAACCTAACAAGAACCACGCAAAATCAGCCATTAGCGACACTCCTCAACCTTTCTTTACGGAAGCTCAGATCAACTTGCAAGGCACCTGCCACGAGTTGAAAGTCCCATGACGTTCAGCGCCAAGTTGTCGCGAAAGCATCCTATTCTCGGGCTTTCAGCTCATTTCTATGCGCTACACGCGCAACTCACCCATACCCATCAGCCATCCACAGGTTGGACACGGCGAACAGAGTGGCCAACTGAGCGGTGTTCTTCATCACTCCACGATAGCGTACCTTCAGATAACCGAACTGGCGCTTGATCACCCGAAGCGCGACCTCCCCGGTACGTTTGGAACGCAGAGGGAGAGGAAATCTTGAGCAAGATCCGGTGAGCACACGATGTGATGGAGGCGAAGGTGCGTGGGTAAGTTATTTCGAAAACAGCACACTATAGTGCGTGTTTACCAACGGCTACGAGTTTGCGGTAATGTGCAAAACGGGACCGGTTAAACAATGACTTTCAATCGACCGACAGCGGTCGGTAGTCAGAGGCTGCTTTGGGTCGGTTGCGTCCTTCGCGACAGACGACATTCGACCCATTGCTGCCGGTGGCGACAGGCAGCAATCGAAAGACTTCATTCGTCACGCTACCTGGAAGCATCACGCAAGAGATGACGGCCCTGGCCGCATAACCCTAACCCTAACCCCAACCCCGTGATCACCGAGTGACTCATCCTGCCCGAGGTCGGGGTGATTGGATTCTTGAGATCGGCCTGTATGACGTCAGCGGCGATCTAGTCGTCGTAGTCACGGAGGCTGCGATGTTCAATGCGTGTCAGTTGAATGAATCTTAGGATGTCTGTGACAGCGTTCTCGGAGCTACACACAATCGATGGGAGTACGGGCTATTTCAAGCAGGGACTAGCAAGGATTAAAGCGCCAGGACTCAGGAATGCAATCGGGTGAGTAGTCCTCTTCGGCTTCTAAACAAAAGATGCAGTGATAGCATTTTGATCTAAGAGTTTTTACTTCACCCGACGCGCCTAGTCTACGCTCGCATTATTGTTACTTCGTCAGGGGCAGAGTCGAGTGGCGTTCATTTTGGCGCGATTGTAGATAAGGACGGAGGTACAGTCGCCGACGCTGTCAGCGTGTCCAATGATGCGATCGAAGATTAAAGGCTTGGTCTTTTATATAAAATCAGGATTTTGAAAAATAAAGTTAGGGTGATGGGGTAGGATATTCAGCTGTCACTTTTGGTGTCAGTTGCAGCTGAAGTAAAATCTGATAGCGGAAGGGTGATTGATTGTGTGCTAATTCCTCTTGGTCGCCATGTTTCTGGAAGTGTGAGGGGTCGATAGCTATGAGGTTTTATTTTCTGATTGCGTTAGTGTTAACTACTTTGTCGGTATGGGGTAGGGTTGTGACTGAAAGTCAGCAAGTGAATTATTTTTTGGTGGACGGTGTGAAGTATTGTTTAAATTCAGATTTGATGTCGAAAGGAGTTAGTTCTAAAGATGGGGATCAGGCGGTTTTTATCAATGGTGTAAATGTCGTTGGTAGTAATATTGGGAAGGTTAAGGTGTTTGTTGATCGCAATGATATTGGCAAGAATGACCCAGGCAGGTCTGCTTTCGAATTCATCAAAAGTTGGGGTGGGACCTTGGAGGTGGTAGAAGCGACGAATGATTTCGTGGTATATCGCTCTGATGAGGTTGCCCGCAAGAAAGAATGGATTTTTAAAGACTTGCGTGATGATGAATATTTTTACTATGACTGTATATTTCAGCTTACCTGCTCTATTAATGGGACTTATGAAGGGGGAATTGGATTGCGAGTGGATTTTAATCCTGGCGAGAAAGTACTTTCTAATAAAGAAGTTTTGGGGGTTTATCGGGCGATTAAACAAATAGTCTTCGGGGCTTTCGCGAACCACCAATGTTGAGCTCATCGCTAAAGTAGGTTTGTTGAAAATGCTACTGCCAAACTCTGCAGCAGATCTTTGGCGTCTTCTTCGAGTAAATCCTCGGTAAATGCTGCAGCGGCAAGTCTTCTGATTCTTGTATGAATTTGGGAATGACTGCTTATGGCCGATTTCTGCCTTCCACGACCGGCTGAAATCGACCCTCAACTGCCTGTCAGGACCGGTACGGAGCCTACTCAGCCATGATCAGCTTGTAGCGCTTCTGGTACTCATCATAAGGGAGGCCCTGTTGTTCAAGCTGTTTGAGCTGTCGCTGTTGGTACGCGTCTTTAGTCATGAGCGCGGCACCGGTCCCGGAATTTGACTCCTTAGCTCCCTTCAAGCCTGCGGCACCGTTTGGAAACAGCTGATTGGTCAGCTCTGTGATTTTTTTCTCAGCATTAATGAATTTATCAATGACCCGGCCGCCCCCCCAACGCGAGTCATATTCAGCTTGGCCCACCTGCTGGCCGTACTGATAAACGCGGATATCTGCATAGCTCATGTAAATAGCTAAGTCCCACGACCAGGTACCGATATAAGTCGTTGAAAGAGGACAGCTGGACGGGCTACTGCCTGGCGGAAGCCGACGCGTATGGAATCCTTTGTTTTTGAGCAGGTTTTCATAGGCAGTGTTGAATCCTTCTCGCAGTCCTTCGGCGGGGATCAGACAGATCTCTGGCGTCATCTCGGAAGACAGCTCAGCAGGCGTCACGGTTTGCTTGATGCTGCAGCCAGATGCCAAAAAAGTTGCTGCCAGGATGATCGGGATATAAAGAGTGCGCATGGCGACCTCCGTGTCATGAATGAGCCTCGGAAGGTATCACGGGTCTTTCCGGTCAAGCTGAGTTGTTTGTGGTTGTGCGTTCACGACCCATAGCGGCCCTTCGCGGAGGGCAACTAACGGTCAGAAGCAGTCACTCAGTGCGTTTACAAAAGGAGGGACGATTCAATTTCACATTCAACTGACCTTGCTGCGATACCAGACGGCAGTACGTTCATTATCAGCCTGGAATTTTCGTATTTCGAACTGCCGTGATTCGTGCAGGACATGCCTCCAGCTGCTGCAACCGTAGCGCTTGGGCGTCTGTTCGGGATAGGTACCACCAATCCAGCGAATGGATGCTTCCAGTCGGGTCCAGCCACCTTCGGCAAGCTTCGTTTCTGCTTCACGTAAACAGCAGCAAATCCCACTGCCAGGTCAATCGACTGAGCCATCCACCCGGATACCGTCGAGCGCATCTTCAAATGCTTGGCTCTGTATAAACGAAGCCATTTTAGCTCGTGCCTCAATCATGTTTTTGGCCCAACGTTGCAGATTCAGACAATGCCGATTGATGGTTTCGTAGCTTTCCTCCAGAAAACCATCCGCCGCCTGGCAGCCCGATTCAGACCAGAGATCGAAACGCTCAATGAATTGGTGAACCAGGCTATTGCGCAGGTCAACCATCTCCTTGAGATCGGCCTTCATAGCCTCGTAGTCCTCGGCTGTCATTTCCAACTGGTGTCGATGCCTGAGCCAGATCTGGTCACCGACATAGGCTTCAGTCTGTGACTCTTCTTCATTTGGGTGCGGCGGGGTCAGAAAGCTTTCGGTCAACATCCCCATCAACGTACCTATCGTCATTTTCTTTGCACATTTGACCTTATGGCGACGGATCTCAGAAATCTGATCTACAAGACCGGTCAGTTCGCAATGCACGACAATGGCTTTCAGCTGCCGTTCGTATTGTTGCAAGCGCAACAGACAGCGTCCGAGCTTGCGCTGCACTATGTGTTGAGTAGCAGGTACATCATCCGAGGGCACGGTAGTGACTTCATCCATGATTAACGACTCAGGCATAAGTGGTAGGACTGGAGCGTTCACCGCAATACGCTTGCCCTGCCAGGAAGGCTTGCAACGCGTAAATCGGACGCCTATCAAGCTCAGTGTAGGTTGAGTCAATCCGTTCGGACTATTTCAAAAGAATTAGTCGATATCTGCGTCTGTGCAGGCTTTCATCGAACAAAACCGAGACGTCTATGCGTGACGACTCGCAGCGTCGGCCTGGCTTGTGTGACAGTCGGTGCGCTTTAGCGGATGACTGAAATGAGCCCGCAAGGAGGAAGAAATACGTCATGAACGCCCTACTGGAATTACACGGTGCGCCCACAGGCAATTGCATCCGGGCAGCCATTGCCCTCGAAGAAGCGGGGCTGGCGTACACGGTTCGACTGGTGGATCTTTCAAAAGGCCAGCAAACAGGGGCGGACCATCGCTCCCTGAATCCGGCTGGAAAAGTCCCGGTATTGGTCGAACGAAAGGGCGCTGAGCCTGCCTTTGTGCTCACTCAGTCGAACGCGATCATTTTCTACGCTGCCGAAACGGCTCCAGAACGGCTCTTGCCCATTGCCGCTGGCCACAGAGCTACGGTGTATGAGCGATTCTTCTTCTTTTTGACCGATGTCATCGCACCGGGCCATTCGGCGTTTTTCCTTCGCGGCCAAGGGCTCAACGACGGCTCTGCGCGGCTGGTCGAGCGCATGTTTTCGTCAATTGAGTTGGCTGAGCAGTTCGTCAGTGCTGATGCTTATATGGCGGGAAGCTGTTTCTCCATCGCGGATATCGCGGCCTACAGCATCATGTCGTCAGTGGAGGCAGATATCCCGTGGGATCGCTTGCCCAAGCTTCGCCGCTGGTACGAAAGGGTAGGTGTTCGACCCAGTGTGGTCAGGGGATTTCAGGCATTCAGCTCGCGGTAAACTGTTGGCGTCCGGAAGTTTTAGAGGCTTTTTGCTCAACGCATGCTTCAGTCCTGATATTCGTTTGTTGAACTCGGGCTGACAGCACCTATCTAAAAATGTGGGGTAACGTCCCACACAAAGATGCTGACTGGCTCTCAGGGATCGTGCGGAAACCGCAGTTGCTGGTTAATGCTGCAGATTTATGGCCGTGCCGGTTGGCTGGCCGCTCCAATGGGCGGCCGGGAACTCACTGGATATTGCGTTCGATAGGGACATGACTGCGCAACTCCAAGCGGAGGTGCATCATGCTGATCAAGAAATGTTTGTTGGCTCTGGCAATTGGCGGGGTCCTGTCGGCATCGACTGTTCTAGTGCCTGATTACATCAGTAGTTTCTCCAGCGTGTATGCCAAAGATGGCGGCAGCGGTGGTGGTGGCGGTAACAGCGGAGGCGGTGGTGGTCACGGTGGCGGCGGCGGTGGCTCCGGTAGTGGAGGCTCCGGAGGCAGTGGTCACGGTGGCAGCGGCCATGGAGATGGTGGTGGTCATGGTGCAACAGGCCATGACGGTGATGGTCATGGTGGTGTTGCCGGGAACAGAGGCTCAGGCAACGCGCATGACAACGATGCCGCAGATGCAGCCAGAGACGCTGCCAGAAACGATGCAAATGCAGCCAGAGATGCTGCCAGAGCTGATGCAGATGCAGCCCGCGATTCTGCAAGGGCTACTGCAAATGCGGCCAGAGACGCCGCCAGAGCTGAGGCGGATGCAGCCAGGGATGCTGCAAAAGCTGCTGGCATACCAGGCGCAGATGCAGCCAGAGATGCTGCCCGGGCCGCTGCCGATGCAGCCAGGGACGCCGCCAAAGCAGAAGCCGATGCAGCCAGAGATGCTGCCCGGGCTGCTGCAGATGCGGCGAGGGACGCTGCCAAGGTAGAGGCAAACGCAGCCAGAGAGGCTGCCAAAGTTGAAGCGAGGGACGCCAGAGAGGATGTGGCGGACGCCCCGGACGCCCCGGACGCCCCAGACGCGCCGGATATCGACGCGGTTGAGGTACAAAACTAGGCCTGCACGTTCTGCAATGAACACGGCAGGCATACCCGTAGCAAACGTCCGAGAATTTGAAGGACGTATTGGCAATTAATCGCAAGCCCCGAAGCGTCACGGGGCTTGCAACTTCTTTTGACCGATTTCTGCCGGCGTTCATCGGCAGCATTGGGTCGAAAACAGCCTCTGGCTCTCATGCCTGAGGGGGCGCCTGTACCTTATAAATACCCGTCAGCGACAAAGAGTATCTGCCAATCCTCTGGCCTGCTGAGTCGCAGCCTCACGTGCATCAAGATCCACGTCTTCCCCCAGGATGGTCTTCTCCACAATTACCGAATGCACATCGGTCACGCCGATGAATTGCAGCCAGGCTTCCACGTAGGGCTTCTGGAAGTCGAAGCGTTCCGCCGGTGTGATCGACTGCGCTGAAAAATCCAGGCCTCGGGCGTACGCCACTACGGCGATTTTGTTGTGCAGCATCCCTTCCAGACCGCGTTCCGGATCGAAGCTGAACAGGATGTCTTTCTGCGATACCAGGTCGATGAAGTGCTTGAGCTTGTACGGGATGCTGAAATTCCAAAGCGGTACGGACATCACGAGTACATCCGCGTGATGCAGGTGCGCAGCCAGGTCCTTCAAGGTGTTCCAGGCCTCCTGTTGCGCTGGGCTCAAGGCAGTGCCGTTGAGTCCTGCGTATTTGGCTTCCATTGCCAGCTCATCGAATTCCGGCAACGCCATGTTCCAGAGGTCGAGGGTGATGATGTCGGTGTCCGGGGTGTTTTCTCGATAACGCGCAATGAAGCTGCGGGCGACTTCAAGGGACGCCGAGCGCTGCTTGCGTGGAGAGCATTCAATATGGAGCAGAGTAGTCATGGCACGCCTCGAGTGGTGGGGTAGGGAGGCATTGCAACATAGTTATATTTGAAATATAAATCGTAAATTACTAGTCGATTAATCACGTAAAAAACTATGTTCGATTCGCTGCTACTCAAAACATTTGTCGCTGTGGTCGACGAAGAAGGCTTCAGCCGTGCAGCGCAAAAGCTGCACCTGACTCAGTCTGCGGTCAGCGGCCATGTGCGGCGATTGGAAGAACAGATTGGTAAACCCCTGTTGACGCGTACCACCCGTTCCCAGCAACTGACGCCCGATGGCGAGCGCTTGCTCTCTTATGCGCGCACGATCCTTGTGCTGAACCGTGATGCCTGGGCGGAACTGACGCGTACGCCATTTCACGGGCGGCTGCGGATCGGAATATCCGAGGATTTTGTCGAGTCCCGACTACTGCGCGCTTTTCAGGATTTCGCGGCGCAGTACCCTGGGATGGAGATCGACGTGCAGGTGAGCATTCCCGGTACGTTGCTGGCGCTGATGAAGCAAGGGCATCTGGAGTTGGTCATCGGCTCACTGTGCGAAACCAGCGATGCGGGGAAATTGTTGTGGCAAGAGCCGCTGGTGTGGGCCTGGTCGGCGCAACCCGTCACCCGGTTACCGACGCCGTTGCCGCTGGCCCTGTTCCCCGAGCCGTGCCCTTATCGCGAGGTTGCGTTGAAGCGACTTGCTCAGGCGGGGATCGCCCAACGCACGGCGATGTTATGCAGCAGCACGGCCGGGTTGCGGGCGGCGGCGCTTGCAGGCTTCGCTGTTGCGCCCATGACACTCAGTCAGTTGGGGCAAGGGTTGGTGGTTCTTGGGGCTGAACAAGGGTTACCGGAGTTGCCGGATGCAGAGTTTCGGCTGTTTACCTCGCCTGAAGCGGATCAGGCGATGGTGGCGGCGGTTACTCAGCTCATCGTGGAGTATTGCTCCACGCGCAGGGCTTAACGGTCATTTCAAAGGCCAGGTATTGAATGCGCCTGGTCGATGACCTTCATTGGTTGCGGACGCTCAGACTTCGTTTGGGAAGCACTGAGCGAACATCCGATTCATACCTCGTCGAGGTTTTCAGCCTGATTTCTACAGCCTGGTGTTACAGGCAGATTTAACGACGATAGTAGCGGCGATCGTCCTCGTAGCGGTGCCGCATGGACCGATCCTGATGACGCTCCCAATAACGATGGCGTTCGGCATCCCGGCGGGCTTGCTCTCTACGCCACTGTTCTCTACGCCAATCGTCTCGGCGCCAATTGTCTCTACGATCATGCCAACGGTCGTCATGCCAGTATCGGTCATCATGGGCAAGCAACGGCCCTGGCTGGTTGCCGGCCATACTGGCCACGGTCGGCCAAGGGCTGCCCGCAGCCTGGGCCGGCGCCTGAACGGCCGCCACTTCAGTTGCGAAAACAGGGGTTGAGGTCTTCATCTGTGTTGCTGATGCCGAGCCCACTGCCGCGAACGCGAACAGGCCGAAGAGCACCATCCGTAGGTCATGGAATTTCATGAGCGAAGACAACCTCTGAATTGACATGTTGATGTGTAGCCATCTGGCTGCGGGAAGCCTGCGGGTAGCGCTTACCGAGCGAATGTGCCTGTCCACATAGACCTGTAAATAGGGAAAAGTTCTAGGACGCCGCTGTTTAAATAGCCGGCGGTCTCACTGTTCGACCCCTTTTTGAAGTTTGCTTTGTCCATGCCCGCTTCTGGCCGTTTTCTGCTCTGCGTGAAGTGCAGCAATAGATCATGCTTAGATGTTGGGGGGGGTAAAAAATAGTACTGGTTGCGACGGTCGATGCAGCAGGAGCTTCAGGGTATTGGCCAGGTCAATAGCGGCCCTGTATCGGAAATGCCGAGCAGCGCAGCAGGCCCAATCCTACCTGGTGCGCGGTTGAGTTTCTGAGTGTCCGCTTTTGCAAACTTGCCATTCGTCACGAGCTCGTGGCGAAGTCAGCATTGTTTCAATTGAAGAGTGACATGACCCCTTACTCGTTACTGCTCAAGCATCAAGCTACGCCAAATGATCATAGGCTTTTCTACAGGTGCGACTTCCGGTTGCAACTGCTCCTGTGTGTGTCTGTTGTGCGGTGGCGGCTCCTCTGGTTCAGGCGCTGGAGTCTGATACTTGGCGGCATGCACGTTATCTACTGACATTTTTTGTAGTGCGCTTATTTGATTGTTACGGTGACTTTGCCTTTTGATCTGCCCTGCTCGACGTACCGCAACGCCTCTGCAGTCGATTCAAAAGGGAAGGAACGATCGATGACCGGTTTGATGACGCCAGCCTCGATAAGCGAGGTGATTTTTTGCAGTTGTGTCCCGTTGGCACGCATAAACAAAAATACATAGCTCACCCCATGTTTGCGGGCTTTTCTGCGAATACCGCTGCTCAGCAGGCGCATGACTTGCCCCAGCACCCAGGACAAGCCTTGCTCTTGGGCAAATTGCGCGGTCGGCGGCCCCGAAAGGGAAATGAGTTGTCCACCAGGCTTGAGAACCTTGATCGATTTCTTCAGTACATCGGCGCCGAGGCTGTTCAACACCACGTCGAAATCGCGTAACTCGTTTGCAAAATCCTGATGTTTGTAATCGATGACCACATCCGCCCCGAGTGCTTTCACCCATTCGACATTCGCCGTGCTGGTGGTGGTCGCAACGAAGGCGCCGAGGTGTTTGGCGAGCTGGATGGCAAGCGTGCCGACACCGCCGGATCCGGCATGAATCAACACCTTCTGGCCTTTTTTCACATGGGCGGTCTCAATCAGCGCCTGCCAGGCCGTCAAGACGGCCAAGGGGATGGAAGCCGCTTCGGCCATGTCGAGATTCGAGGGTTTCAGCGCGAGCGCGTTTTCGTTCACGGCGATCAGTTCAGCAAACGTCCCGATCCGTGCCTCGGGAGGACGTGCATAGACTTCGTCTCCTGGCTTGAATCGCTTCACCGCCGAACCCGTGCGAACGACCACTCCGGCCAGGTCATTGCCCAATACCAATGGAAATGTATAGGGCAGGATCAGTTTGAATTCCCCCGTTTTGATCTTCGAGTCCAACGGGTTCACGCTCGTTGCATGCACCTGGATCAGAACGTCATGCACACCGACGGCAGGGTCGGGCACTTCGCCAATCATTCCGTTCTGCTTGCCGTAGCGGTCGATAAAAAATGCCTTCATGTTGCAGCTGCTCTTGTTGGTGGAATGAGAATGGGGCGCGGCCCCGACAACGTTGATGCGATTAGATATGCAGGCTGTCAGGAGTCGAGGAACGCCAAAGCCTTGGCCACGAAATCGGTATGGTGCTGAAAAATGCTGCCGTGCCCGGCATCCGGGTAAATGATCAGTTGCGCGTTGGGGATTCGCTTTGCCAGATCAATCGAGTTCACGGTGGGCACCATGATGTCGTTGTCCCCGTTGGCTATCAGGGTCAGCATCGGCAGGCGACTGAGATCTTGCGGCGCTTGCTTGCCCCACGCAGTAATGGCTTTGAACTGCCGCAAAAATGCGCCGGGTGTCGGGCCTTTGCTCCGGTTTTGCTGGCGTTCTTTCAAACGTTGCAAATACTCGGACGCGGCACGTTGGCCGTTGGCCGTGGTAGTAAAGAACAGGTAGAACTTGGGGTCTCGCAGCGTCAGCAAACCTTTGATCATCAATGGCCAGGTCACCGAACCGACCCTGTCGATGCCTGTGCCACCGGCCGGTCCGGTTCCGGTGAGGATCAATCTGCGCACTCGTTCGGGGGCTTTCAGAGCGATGTCTTGAGCGACGAAGCCGCCGAGTGAAAAGCCAAGCAGGTCAACCTTGTCAAAACCCAGCGCACGAATCAGGCCGATTGCATCGTCAGCCATCTCACCGACGGTCAATGGCGCGGCGCCCCCCGAGCCACCGATACCGCGGTAATCAGTCGTGATGACACGCCGGTTTTGTGCCAGGCCGTCGATGATCCTGGGGTCAAAGTTATCCAACACTGCCCCCCAATGGTTGAGCATGACCAGCGGGACCTCCGTCCTGGGTCCCAGGTCACGATAGGCGAAGGGTATCCCGCCAATCAGAACCGACTGGTTCGCCGCGCTGATAAATGACGACTGCGAACCCGGGTGATTACGTGTCGCTATAAGGGTCATGTTTACTCCGTCCGATTGCGGGGCGAGGCGGACCTGCTCGACATGGGTCAGACTTGAGTCAAATAGCGTTGCGCCACGGCGGATTGCCTGATCTGCGACAAAAGACCCTGACGCGCGGTTTGCAGGGCATCCCAGCGCTCGCCTTCATGCAACGGAGGAATGGTCACCGGCTCGCGACGGTCGAAGCCAACCAGTGCGGCATCGACCAGATCACCCACTTCCATGATTTCGCTCAAGGTGTTGATGTCGATACCGGCGCGATCCCAAATCTCCGTGCGGGTGGCGGCGGGCAGTACGGCTTGCACATAAACACCCAGAGGCGAAAGTTCCAGGCTCAGGCCTTGGGAAAGGAACAGCACAAACGCCTTGGTCGCCCCATAGACCGACATGCCGAACTCAGGCGCCAGACCCACAACCGAACCGATGTTGATGATCGCGCCTTCACCAGCTTTGGCCAGGCGTGGCGCGATGGCGCTGGCGAGCCGCACCAGCGCGGTGGTGTTGAGGGCTACCAGTTGCGCAACGCTGTCGGTGCTTTGCTCGATGAAGTTGCCGGACTGTGCGGCGCCGGCATTGTTGACGAGGATGCCGATGCGCGCGTCATCCCGCAGGCGCGCTTCGACGGTGTGCAGGTCGCTGAGTTGAGTCAGGTCGGCCTGAAGCACTTCAATGGCGACGTTGTGTTCGCCACGCAACTTCGCGGCGAGCGTTTCCAGGCGCGATTGGTCGCGGGCGACCAACACCAGATCATGCCCGCGTTGGGCGAAACGCTCGGCGTAAACCGCGCCGATGCCGGTGGAAGCGCCAGTGATGAGAACGGTAGGGCGAGTAGTCATGATGTCAGCTCTTTATCAGGAATATGGATTGGATTGATGCACAAATAAAACCAGGCTCGATCAGCCAATGCCTAGTTCGCGGCAGCGCTTGATTCGGCAAGTGTCGGGTAGTCGATGTATCCCGCCGCACCGCCGCCGTAGAGCGTGGAGGGGTCGAAGGCGGACAGTGGCGCACCGGTCTTGAGTCGCTCCACCAGATCGGGGTTGCCGATAAAAGGGCGGCCAAAGGCGATCAGGTCGGCCTTGTCATGCGTAAGGCGTGCCGTGGCCAGGTCCAGGTCGTAGCCGTTGTTGGCGATGTAAGTGTTCTTGAAGCGCTGGCGCAAGGCGTCGAAATCAAAGGGCGCCACGTCGCGTGGCCCGCCGGTGGCACCTTCGACGACGTGCAGATAAGCGATGTCCAGAACATTGAGTTGGTCGACGATGTAATCGAACTGAGCCTGTGGATCACTGCTCGATACACCATTGGCCGGCGAGACAGGCGAAAGGCGAATGCCCGTGCGATCAGCACCAATCTCGGCTGCCACCGCGGCAGTCACTTCCAACAGCAGCCGCGCACGGTTTGCGATCGAGCCGCCGTAGGCATCAGTACGAAGGTTGGCGCCGTCCTTGATGAACTGATCCAGCAAATAGCCGTTTGCACCGTGGATTTCCACGCCGTCGAAGCCTGCCACAATGGCGTTTGCCGCCGCTTGGCGGAAATCGTTGACGATGCCTGGCAGTTCGTCAGCCTCCAGCGCCCGCGGCTCGGAAACGTCCTCGAAGCGATTGTTGACGAACACCTTGGTCGCGGGACGAAGAGCTGAAGGGGCTACCGGCGCCGCGCCTTGCTGTTGCAGATCCACGTGGGAAACACGGCCCACATGCCACAGCTGCAGGAAAATTCTCCCGCCCTTGGCGTGCACGGCATCGGTCACCTTGCGCCATCCCTCTATCTGCGGCTGCGTGTAAATGCCCGGGGTATCCTGATAGCCCTGTCCCTGCTGCGAGATCTGCGAGGCTTCGGAAATTAGCAAGCCCGCGCTTGCCCGCTGGCTGTAATAGGCAGCAGCAAACTCACTCGGCACAAAGCCTTTGCCCGCGCGATTGCGCGTCAGTGGAGCGAGAACCACGCGGTTCGACAGCGTCAGGGCGCCAAGCGTGTAGGGGGTAAACAGATTCAGGTCGCTCATGGGTGTTTGTTCCGTGCCCGTTGGTAAATGGTCATATCGCTTGCGATTAGGATGATGATCGAAATCTAAGCTGTCAACGGTTTTGATTATGATCGGCATCTATGTATCATTGGCCGATGAATTTCAGCGGTAGAGAGGTATCGAACATGCGAGTGTCCAAGGCCCAGGCTCAGGCAAATCGGGAGCACATCGTCAAAACGGCCTCAGTCGTGTTTCGCGAGCGCGGATTTGACGGTGTAGGCGTGGCCGACCTGATGGGCGCCGCCGGTTTCACCCATGGCGGTTTCTACAAACATTTCGGTTCGAAGGCTGACCTGATGGCCGAAGCCTCGGCCAACAGTCTTGCGCAGTCACTGGTCGGCGCCGAAGCATTGAGCGTGAAGGATTTCATCGATGTGTATGTGTCCAGGGATCATCGCGACGGGCGCGCCACGGGTTGCACCATGGCGGCGTTGTGCGGTGACGCGGCGCGTCAGTCGGGCGATTTGAAGTCGGCTTTCGCTGAAGGCATCGAGCGCACGCTGCAAACGCTCGGCGAAAAATACCCGACCGGGCCGGATGCGGCGCCGGGGGAGGCGAGGGTGAAAATGATCGACCTGCTGGCGCGTGCGGTCGGTGCGATCATGTTATCGCGCGCCTGTCCTGACGACTCGGCGCTGGCCGATGAAATTCTGGCGGTGTGTCACGCGCAAATGACCGCATCATTATCCATTCAATCGTAGATTCAGTCGTAGAGGGGATAGATGGATGTCGCACAAAACGTGCTGACTCGCTTTCATTTCGTCGTTGGATGACACGTACTGGCTGTGCAGCCAGTCGTTCGTCGCCGTAGGTTTTCTCTCATAGCCCCTGCCGGGCGTACGCGGATCAACTACCGGAATAGCGAAAATCACCCTCTATTCAAGGCAGATTTCAGGCGTTGCAGCCAAGCTATCGAGAAAGGCGCGAATCTGCCGGGAACCGCGCAAGTGCACCACAGGAATTTGCGGGCCGATGGCCAGGCGCACCGCCTCGATTCCTGGACGGTAGCCACGATCAAAATTCCACACGAAGTTGAGAAAGGTCAGGAACGCCCGGTCGAGCTTCTCTGTACAGCCTGCTGCAAGGTCAGGGCGAGGGCGGTTCATGACGCTGCGCCTGATCACCCGGGTAAAACAGGTGAGCCGCGAGGTATCGAGCCAGATGATCAGGTCGGTCCGGGGCAGGCGAAGGTCGAAGGTTCGCCGCGCATAGTTGCCTTCACAAATCCAGGCCTCTGGTGTGAGCGCTTTGCGGACCCGTGCGCGGAACTGCTCGGCGTCGGGTTCGACCCAGCCGGGTTCCTAGAACAGCGTGTCGAGGTGCACCACGGGCAGGTTCAGGCGCTTGCCGAGGGCGCGGGCGAGGGTAGATTTGCCGCTACCGGCATTGCCCAGAATGACAATCCGTTGCATGGGGAGACTTCCTGTCGCGAAAAAAGCCGACAAGTGTGCAGGTTTTGGTTGGCGCAGTAAAAGGCGGCTTCGACGAGAGACGTCTATTGAGCGATTTCGAAGCTGCTGCTTCAGGCTGTCCGGTTCAGCACCAGCAAACGTACCGCCAGCGCCGTCATTACGACAGCGAAGCCATAAGCACCCAGGCGGCTGGAGATTTTGCCCCCACGCAGACGCCCATGTAGCTGTCCGGCACAGACGCTGAGCAGGGAATGAAAGATCAAAGCGATCAGCGCAAGCAACACACCTAATACCATCAGTTGCACAGTGACGCTGCTGGTTCCCAGGGTGACGAATTGCGGCAGGAATACCATGAAGAACAACAGCGCCTTGGGATTCAACAGGCTGTTGAGGGTTGCCCGGATGAAGATCTTGCGCCGCGATGCCAATGCAGGTTGAGCCTCAGCGTCCGCTGGTGGAGTACTCAATGCCTTCCACGCCAGCCACATCAGATAGCAAGCCCCGGCCCACCGCAGCAAATCAAATGCCGGCGCCCAACTCATCACCAACGCACCGAGCCCCGCGCTGACCATGGCAGTCATCAGCACGTCGGCCAGGGTTATTCCCAAAGCTGCGGCGAAACCGGCACGCCAGCCATGGGCAACGGCATGGCTGGTGACGATGGCCATGTTCGGGCCAGGCACGATCAGCAACAGCAGGGCGGCGACAGTGAACAGGTAAAGGTTGGTGGCGTCCGGCATAGCGCAAATTTCCCTGGATGAGAAACAAGGCTAACCGTAGTCATTGGGTTGAAGCAGATACAGTGGAGGTGGATTTGATAGCAACAGTCAGGTGTATGGCGCCCGGTTGGCTTGAGCCGCAAGCGGGTGCATCGAGCGCCCTGTGCTACATCAGTCTCGTCAGTCGGCTTTAGTGCTCGCTAAAAAGTACGCAACCAACGCGTTGGCATGGCCATGGCCCATGCCGTGTTCAGTTTTGAGCAAGGCAACCATCTCCATATGCTTCTTGCCGTTGACTGTCTTGAGCAGGTTTAGCCAGTGGGTGATTGGCTGCCCATACTTTTTTTCAATAGAGGGAAAGTACGACGCTGGTCCTTTTACTTTTGGATCGTCGGTCATGACGCAAACTCCTTTTTTGCTTGAGAACTATCGGGAGACATTACCCAGAGAGAACCACGATTACGATGACGGCAAATCCTGCGTCTTTCCGGATTCGACAGCAGTATAGAAAGTCTTTCGATGGAGGCCGATCAGCCGGTCCAGGTGTGCGGCACTAAAGCCACGTATTCACCACCCGCCGATCCAGTTCCTCCCAGTCCGCCATGCCCAGCACTCGCGTGGTGTTCAACCCGCGCAAATAACCGCGCAACTGATTGGCAGTGGCCCGCACAAGTTCCGGGTCGGGCGTGTGTTCGCCCAACAATACGGTTTCGTACTGAATCAGGTACTCGGCCACCCTGTCGCGGAAATCGGGCAAAACGGCATCGCGGATCAGGTCAAAAGTTCTCAAGGATAGATCCTCATCAATTTTTTTAGTGGTGATTCAGAGTGTGTACCCATCTGCACGGCGCGCAACTATTGCTAGAGGTAATAGTGACCATTACGAAACACAAGTTCTGCTTTGTTGGCATTAGGCGGAAAATCACCTCCAACGAACATGCACAGCAACGCAGTCCCGCTGCTGGATGAACCGAAGCTTTTATTTTCTGGATAAGACCGATGCGCTCTTTATTTGTACCCGCCATGGCGATTGGCTCTTTGTTGCTCGCCGGTTGCGCCTCCGCGCCGAACGACCCGACCCTGACCTTGCAGACCAGCAAGACCCCAGCCCAATACGCCGATTGCGTCGTACCGAAATTGCAGAGCAATGCGTTGAACCCGACCGTCTCGCAAACCCAACGCAGCTACCGGATCGTGGTGCCGAGCAAAGTCTCGGCCGACAACGTGCTGGAAGCCTACAAGGCCGGGAATGGCGGCAAGGTGTTCATCTACGAGCGGCATTTGCTGGCTTCGAACCTGCTGCCTTCAAGTTTTGAACGCGCCGCACAGGACTGTATCTGACCCCGGCCCGTAACGCTTTCTACAGAGCTCCTTTGGTTGGCCGCAACCAACCAATTTTTTACCCCGCAGCCCATTTGGTTGCGGGGCTTTTTTTGTTCTACACGAAATCCCGGGGACAGAAACAAGAACGGCGAAATACTAGCTCCCGCAAATTCGACGTCGTTTAGCTGAACTGGATATGGGATAAGCGCAAAACCTGTAGGAGCCGGCTTGCTGGCGATGGTCGTTAACGATAACGCGTAAGAGCTGGTTAAACGCGGGGTACTTGAGTCCATCGCCAGCAAGCCGGCTCCTACAGGGGAGCGCGTACACCCTCAAACAACGAGGTCGAGCGTTAGCTCGCCTTGCGGCCTGAATCTTGAGACGTTTCCGGAGCTCTTATTGACCCTTCATTCACTCGTCTGAATCGAAAGGCCAAACCGATACTTCTGGTTTGCCCCTGCTTGCAGAGATGCCTGTTCGATCACGAAGCCACAGCGTTCGAGCACTTTTGCCGAGCCGATATTGTCGACGTAAACGTTGGCAACCAGTTGATTGAGATCCCAACGCAACTGCGCTTGCTCGATCAAATGCCTCACCGCCCGCGTTGCCAGTCCTTTTGCGCAAGCACTTTGAGCAATCCGATAACCGACTTCTGCCGACCGCGCGGATGTGTCGATGTCTTTGAGGTTCGCCCGGCCCACTATTTTTCCGTCAGCGTCTACGATGACAAATGGGTGCCAGGTGCCGGCGGCATAATCAGATAAATAGGCTGCAATGTGCTCGGTGACACCTTGCACCGAATAGAAAGCAGCATTGCGTGCGTCAATGTGGCGCTCGAACCACTCGCGATTGTCCCTTTCAAACGTCAGCAATGCCTCAGCATCTGTGTTTTGCAGGGTACGAATTGTGACGGTCTCCATAAGGACGCTCCTTTTCCTGGTGGAACTACTTGGATAAGGGTGCAGAGGCACACTTGTCAGTCGTTTGCCGAGTTGGCGCCCTTACAGAATGACCTGTTGAGGAAGCAACTCACAATTCGAAAAAACCTATTGAATAAAAACTCTATAAACGGGAAGCTCACTGGCGCATTGCTAGTAACCAGTAAGTGAGTATCGCCAGTTTCTGGCTCAGGGAGCGTTGATGAGTTTTCGTCCTTTGACCGACTTCCCGCGGCAATCGAACGATTGCGATAGTGGCGCCTCTGAGCTTAAAGGGAATTCGGATACTGTCGGCATGACCTGCGCTGGCAACGAGAATACGATCGAACACTTACTGAACTCGGCGCGCAACTGGACGCACACCACCGCGTGGGTCGTTTACCGTGCCGGTGAACAGATGCATTTGGTGGGGCAGGGCGACCCACAGGCGCAGTGGCCGTCAAGTGTTGCAAATGAACAGTTCGACGCCTTTTGCCAGACCCGACACTTGCACCGCTGGCCGACCGGCAGCGGCGAAAGTGTGCTGGGCTGGCTGCTTGCGCCAATCGCCGAGGCCGAAGAACCGGCGCTCGCCGGTTTTGCACAGCGCCTGGGCATTGAGGTGCAGACCAATACCCTGGCCCGCGCGCAGATTACTCAACGTGTGCTGTACGAAATTACCTACCTGGCCAGTTCGACCCGCGACCGGTCAGTGTTCCTGGTGGGGGTTCACCAGTTACTGGCGAGCCTGATCGACGCCGAGAACTTCTATCTCGCGCTGTATGACCCGCACAGCGGCAAGATCGACTACCCGTATTACGTCGACATCATTGACGTTGATGCCGTGGAGTCCTCGCACTACGAATACCTTGACCCTTCGCATCTTTCGTTGACCGGCCAGGTATTGACCAGCGGCCAGCCGTTGCTGATCGACGCCGCCGGCATCCTCGCGGCTCAGGCCGAAGACCGTTTTTACTGCGTGGGTGATCGTCCCGAATTCTGGATGGGCGCACCGTTGAAAAATGCCTCGGACGAGGTGTTTGGCATGCTGGCGATGCAGGTCTACGACGTTTCTCGTACCTACAGCGCCGAGGACCGCGCGCTGTTTCTGGTGGTGGCCCGCCATGTGGCCATGGCACTGGACCGGATTCTGCACCGCGAGGATCTGGAAGCGACGGTGATGCGTCGTACCCTGGAGCTCTCGGCGCTCAACGACGCCTTGAGGCAGGAAGTGGCAGAGCGAGAGCGCGCCGAACATCTGCAGAGCGCGCTGTTCCAGATTGCTGAACTCTCCAGCCGGCCTGGCGATATGGCTGAGTTGTTTCAAACCTTGCATGGCATCGTCGGTGATCTGCTGTTCGCGCGGAACTTCTATATTGCGCTGTTCGACGACGCGACCAGTGAAGTGACCTTTCCGTATTATGTCGATGAGCGGCAGACGGCCTGCCCGGTGGCACGGCGAGGGCGCCGGGGCTTGACCGAGTACGTTATCCGTCAGCGTCGACCTTGCCTTATTGACGCCGACGAAGCTGAGCGACTGTCTGCGCACGGCGACATCGAACTGGCCGAGGCGTACTTCCGATCCTACTCCTGGCTGGGCATTCCATTGTTCGATGGCGATGTGGTGCGTGGCGTGCTCGCGGTGCAAAGCTATACCTCGCAAGTGCGCTATACCCTGCGTGACCAGGAACTGCTGACGTTCGTGTCCCGGCACATCGACACCGCGTTGTCGCGCCGCACGGCCGCCGAAGCGATCCATGCCGCCAACCTCAAGCTGGAAGCCCGGGTGCAGAACCGCACCCGTGAGCTCGATCACGCCAATGCCAAGTTGCAACACGAAAACTCCCACGATGCGCTGACCGGGCTACCCAATCGTACCTACCTGCAACAGCGCCTCAATCTGGCCTGGTCGCAGTTCGGCAGCGAAGGCGGGCACCTGGCAGTGATGTTCATCGACCTCGACCGTTTCAAGATGGTCAACGACAGCCTCGGCCACCATTTTGGCGACCTGCTGTTGATGCAGGCCGCCCACCGTTTGCGCGGTTGTCTGCGCGACAGCGACATGCTCGCGCGCCTGGGGGGCGATGAGTTTTCCGTGCTGGCTCCCGAGGCGCCGCTGGAGCTGGTAATCGACATCGCCGAAAGGATTCTGGTGGCGTTTGACTTGCCGTTCCTGATCAATGGCTATGAAGTGTTTTCGTCCTGCAGTATCGGTATTGTCAGCGCCGACAGTCAGTTCCATCAGGAACCCGCCGACTTGCTGCGCGATGCCGATGCGGCGATGTACCGGGTCAAGAGTGCCGGGCGCGACAGCTACGCAGTGTTCAATCAGGAAGTGCGCCGTGAAGTCTCGGACCAGGTTGAGCGGGAAGGGGCCTTGCGCAACGCGCTCAAACGCACCGACGAACTGTTGCCGTATTTCCAGCCGATAGTCAGTGTCGAAAGCGGCGAACTGTTGGCCCTTGAAGCACTGATCCGCTGGCATCAGCCGGGCGGCCGGGTGATCGCACCGGGCGAGTTTCTGCCGGATGTCGAGGGTCTGCGCCTGATTGGTCGACTGGATCTGTACATGCTGACCAGCATCGCCGCGATCCTCGCACAACCCGAACACGCCAATTGGCCTGCGGTGCACGTCAATTGCTCCAGCTACAGCATGACGCGCCCGGACTTTGCCAATGATGTGCTTGCGCTGTTGGCGCGATACGGGGTCGAGCCCTCGCGGATCTGCCTGGAGTTGACCGAAGGCGCACTGGTGGCGGAGCCGGCGATTGCCCGACTGACCATGCAGCAATTGGCTGACAACGGCATGTCGGTGGTGCTTGATGATTTCGGTGCCGGGTTTTCATCCCTGAGCTACGTGCATCAGTACCGCTTCAGCGGTTTGAAGATCGACAAATCGTTCATCCTCGAACTGACCACCAGCCCTCGCAGTCGCGCGATCGTGCGGGCGATTGTGCGGATGGCGGAATCGCTGGACCTCAGCGTTGTGGCCGAAGGTGTCGAGGATGAAGCGACGCTGGTCTTGCTACGCGAAATGGGCGCAGGGCAGGCTCAGGGTTATTATTTTGCGAAGCCGATGGGGTTGGAGGCGTTGTTGGCGAGTTCGTTGATGGTTCGTTAGGGGCTGGATCAGCCCTCAGAGGGCGTGATTGAGTCTTGAGCGGACTCAGCGGCCAGTTTCAATCGGTCAGCTTTGCTGATGTATTTAGACTTGTTTTGCGGTGCCAGCTTGGCACTGGCCTTTTTGGCGTGAGCCTTTAATAGCTGCTTTATTTTCTTCTGACGATTCATGTATTTCTACTCGGCTTGTGAATGCTTGAATGATGGCAGAGGTTTGCACACGAAGCCTAGGGGTGAGACACGGGCTTGCACCGCAATCAAACCCAATCTGATGGTTTGCGGACGATCACATTTGCGCCAGGCAAGCATGCAAAACCTGCGACAGCGACCGTGTCGCGAGATCAATCGCAAGGGCGCGTTATTTGATCTGCACGATGACCGGACCTTCCGTTACGATCGGCGGGGACGCGTGGATACTTGATGCATTTTTCTTGATCCACTCGCTTGCCACTTTCAAGCTCGCATCGCTGCCGGCCTTGTCCGTGCAAACCGTTACCGACGTACCACCATCACCCGTATTCAGCAGCGTGTAGCTTACGAGGCCCGGTACTGTCCGCAGGGTTGCTTCAACGTCAGTCTTGCGCTCTTCCAAAAGCTCGAAAAGCTGCTTTGCTCCAGTACCCAAGTAGGTTCTTATCACCGCATACATAGTCGTCTCCTATGGGGCGCCGTCTTGATGCCTGTCCAGATTCGCTGATGGCCGCTATCTCTCAGGTCTCAATTCACCCTGATTAATTAAGCTTAGCCACACGCCGGCGACTGGCGAAGTGCAACGACCACCGGCCGCTTCTGGCCGATTGCCGCCTGCCACAAAAGGCTGCGGTCAGGATATTTCCGTGATACTCAATCGAGTCAATTGGCAGGTGCCCATGATCACTGGGCGCTGGCATCGTGTTCGTGTTCGTCTGCAAATGTCATGAGCACCTCCAGATCGAGCACATCCAGTTTTATCTGGGCAATAAAAGCAGAGAAGGCCAGGTTGGCGGCGAGCAGACGTAAATCGCAGGCCCAGGCCGGTAGATGGGTGGGGCCCTGGAGCCAGCCAGATTCAAATAGAGGCGCCAGGCGTACGGTATCGGCCAGACTGAGGCGTCCGGCAAACAAATGCCCCACCAGTTCCGGTCGATTGTCGCGAATCGCGATGCGCAACAGGGTATGGACGCCCAGCAAACCCGTCAGGTAAGCGGCATCCTTGGTAAACGCCGAGCCGCCATGCAGGTCGGCGCCACGGAAGACCCGCTGGGTTGAGCGGAAGGACTCCTCTTGTGACTGGCCTGCCGCGAGAAACCCCTCGAATACCTGTATGAAATCAGCGCCGTCCAAAGCCTGCTGGACCGCAAGCACGCGCAGGGCCAGGCGGCGCAGGCGGTTGATGTCCATGCTGCCAGTGAACAGTTCTGCCAGGGTTGCAATGCCTTCCTGGGTTTGCGTCGTGCGTGGAGCCCCCAAACCCAGACTTTTGAGGTTGGGCTGGAGCGCGCCGTTTTGTGCGGTAGCAACATGCACGAAGGCCTCATGCTGCAATAACTGATTCTTGTCCAGTTCAGAGAACAGGGCACCGGTACGCAGGCGTATACGGCTTGCCCCAGCGATGGCCTTGGCAGCTAGCGTCGGGTCGAGCACGACCGTGACCCGGCCCTCGCCGAAGAAACGGTCCAACTCCGGCTGCATCCAGGCGGCGAAGACCTCGGCCGGTATCTCAGCCTGTGTCGGTGGAATCCGGGCGCCACCCAATAGGGCGTCGGTGGTGGTGAGAAAAAAATTGGCCGCGTCCAGCATGCTGAGTTTCTGGCTCGGATAATAGAAATCCGGGCGTCGGTACAGCGCGGATGAGTATTGAGTGAAGGCGGGAGTGCCAATCGCCCCCAGCATGCGTCCGGCCGTGGCATAACTGCGTGCTGTCATGGCGAGATAGTGCCCGGCTGGGTGCCCCTGATCGCAGCGTCCTATAAAGGCTTCCAGAGCGACGATGTCGGCACTGTGATCGCGGGGGCGCAATTCGACTCTGGGCAATTCGGCTTTCCCGTTACGCCAATGCGCCAGGAAAACTTCCTCGACGCCATCCGGCCAGGACAGGGCATTCAGTACGCGGATCTTGCGAGCCAGACCGGGTAGGGCGGCATCGAGTTCAGACAGGGGGGCGCTGCTCATGGAGTCACCCTTGAAAGACGAGGATCATTCGAAAAAGCTTAGTCGTTCCGATGCGGTGCGTTGTAACCGATCAGGAGGCCCCCTGTTGTTCACGGGTGACTGAACCTTCCTGCTTCTTATGTAAGACGGTTATCGACCCAAAGCTGGCGCTGGCAACCTGGCCTCTTTGGTGTGGAAAAAGAATTTCCACTCAGGGGTTGACCACGTATTTTAATACTGTACTATTCGCCTCCCGCTAACGAGCAGTTCGCTGCTGGTTCTGGTTTAAGTTGTTGATTTGGTTAAGAAAAATCATCAACTTTTAAGGTTGCAGTTTGATGAAAGGCGCTGTAGAATGCGCGCCTCGGTTGAGACGAAAGATCTTAACCAACCGCTCTTTAACAACTGAATCAAGCAATTCGTGTGGGTGCTTGTGGAGTCAGACTGATAGTCAACAAGATTATCAGCATCAC